>JACQAM010000007.1:0-300000 GCA_016194975.1 Bacteroidota bacterium | reverse complement strand
ATGACCAAACGATTTGTTTTTTTTACGGAGCGGATGATTGCAGCATAATCGATGGGACGCACCGAACGCAGATCAATGATCTCTGCAGAAATTCCTTCTTTCGCTAATTCATCAGCAGCGTTGTAAGCATGTTTGATAATTTTTCCGAATGAAACGATCGTCACATCATGGCCTTCGCGTTTTACATCGGCGACACCGATGGGAATTAAATATTCACTCTCGGGAACTTCTCCTTTATCGCCATACATTAATTCCGATTCCATAAAAATGACAGGATCATTATCGCGGATCGCAGTTTTCAAAAGTCCTTTCGCATCTGCAGGATTTGACGGAACCACAACTTTCAATCCCGGGCAGTTCGCATACCAGTTTTCAAATGCCTGCGAATGCTGCGCACCGAGTTGACCTGCATTTCCGGTCGGTCCGCGGAACACCATTGGAATATTGAATTGCCCGCCCGACATCTCCAGCATTTTAGAAGCAGCATTGATGACCTGGTCTATTGCTACGAGCGAAAAATTAAAAGTCATGAATTCCACAACAGGACGCAATCCATTCATCGCTGCTCCAACAGCAATTCCTGCGAAACCAAGTTCGGCGATCGGAGTATCAATGACTCTTTTCGCTCCGAACTCCGCGAGCATTCCCTGCGAAACTTTGTAAGCGCCGTTGTATTCGGCAACTTCTTCACCAATGAGAAAAACTTTTTCATCGCGCCGCATTTCTTCATTCAATGCTTCACGTAATGCTTCACGAAATGCGATGGTTCTCATAGGTGAATTTTTAGGAAACCAAAGATAGGGAAAGTTGTCAGTTGGCAGGGGCAGTTGAAATACCGTTCTAATTTCTAAGTTCTTTGTTTTTTGGATTTTTATTCTAAATTTGAATTACACCAAACCCACACACTCATGCCAGACGGAATTGATATGTCGCAATACGGAATGTATATCGGCATCGGCGTTTTTGTTTTACTCGCCCTCATTGTTGTTCCCCTTGTCCTTCGTTCCACTCGTAAAGCACGCGCGGGAGCGAATAATTTTTTTCCCGATCTCGCACGGCGAACAGGATTGCAGGTAACCAACGATGGCCTTCGGGGAAATTATAAAGGTTACACTGTGCATCTGCAATATTCCATGAGCGGAAATGTAATGTCTGCGATCAATTTAATTTCTTCGGGAAATTCAAATGCTTACGGAAAGAACGCAATGTATCCGCGACTTCATGTGACGTTGAATGCGAGTGCAAATTTTTCTCCTGTTACACTTTATGAAACACCGGGATTGCTTTCGCATACGAGCCAGCGCATACAGGATTTTGTAACCGGAAGCGGCCCTGATATGCCGAAGCAGAATATTCCCGGATCGCAATTGAAAACAGGAATTGATATTTATACCAATGATCCTACTGCCGGAGGGAAAGTTGCTTCGTCACAAGAACTCGCACAACTTCTGCGCAACTGGAGATACACTGAAATAAAAATTTACGGGAATACAGTTTGGCTTGCGCTGGATAATAATTCCGCGCCGAGTACAATTGGAATTCAGAAAATGTACACGCCGGAGTTTGCGATACAAGCGCTGGATATTACTGTCGCGGCTGCGAATGCGGCGAAGTAATTCAAAAATTCAAGATCCAAAATTCCCGCTAAAGAGTTTTACTCTTTTAAAGTTCATTGATCCCCGCGATTTTCCGTGTTGCATAAGGATTATCAGGTTTGACCCGTAATGCACAGGTGAAATGAAACGAGGATTTTTATATTTACCGAATAACTTTCTTTGCGTGAGGGATGTGCAGGGCCTGGTGCAGCGCACCGCAACGAAGTGGAGCCCGGAGCAGCCCGACCCATGAAGCAGACGCTTTGCGACGCTTCATGGGGCACGCCCAATAAAAAAATCTCAAGTCTCAAGCCTGCCCGCCGAAGTTTTTTACGAAGGAGGGTCTCACATCTCACGTCTATTCGTAATTTCGGGCTTCTCAAAAATTTCTGACCTCTCCGAAGGAGTCCTTTGGAAAAACACCAAACACATTATGACAAAAATAAAAGTTGCGAATCCTGTTGTGGAACTCGACGGAGATGAAATGACACGCGTGATATGGAAATTCATAAAGGAAAAACTAATCCTTCCGTATCTCGACATTGACATAAAATATTATGATCTCGGAATTGAACATCGTGACGAAACAAATGATCAAGTCACGATTGATTCTGCGGAAGCAATAAAAAAATACCAGGTGGGAATAAAATGTGCGACGATCACTCCCGATGAAGCGCGCGTGAAAGAATTTTCGCTGAAACAGATGTGGAAATCTCCGAATGGAACGATCCGGAATATCCTGGACGGAACTGTTTTCCGCGAGCCGATCGTTTGTAAAAATGTTCCGCGCCTTGTGCCGAACTGGACGAAACCAATTATTGTAGGACGTCACGCATTTGGTGATCAATACCGCGCGACAGATGTGGTGATAAAAGGGAAAGGAAAGTTGACGATGACGTTCGTTCCTGATGGCGGAGGAGAGGCGCAGAATTGGGAAGTATATAATTTCAAAAGCGACGGTGTGGCGATGGCGATGTACAATTCGGATGAATCGATAAAAGGATTCGCGCATGCGTGCATGAATGTGGCGCTGAATAAAAAATGGCCGCTTTATCTCTCTACAAAAAATACGATCCTGAAAAAATACGACGGGCGCTTCAAAGATATTTTCGAAGAAATTTATAAAAATGAGTTTGAAACAAAATTCAAAGAAGCGAAAATAGTTTACGAGCATCGTTTGATCGACGACATGGTTGCTTCTGCCTTGAAATGGCACGGAGAATTTGTGTGGGCCTGCAAAAATTATGATGGAGATGTGCAGAGCGATTCTATTGCGCAGGGATTCGGCTCTCTCGGATTAATGACCTCCGTTCTCGTAACACCCGACGGGAAAATAATGGAAGCAGAAGCGGCGCACGGAACAGTGACGCGTCATTTCCGCGAGCACCAGCAGGGAAAACCAACTTCGACAAACCCCGTTGCAAGTATTTTTGCATGGACACGCGGACTGGAATTCAGAGGGAAAATTGACAACAATGCGGAACTCATTCGTTTTGCAAAAGCATTGGAAGAAGTTTGCGTGGAAACAATTGAGAGCGGAAAGATGACAAAAGATCTCGCGATATGCGCGCACGGAAATAATGTGAAACTCGGCGAACATTATCTGAACACAGAAGATTTTCTATCCGCGTTGGATACTAATCTTAAAAAGAAGTTATCGTAGGGAACGAATTGCGAATTCGCCACGCTGAGCGTGACGTGCGAATATGCGAAGTGCGAATGTGCTAATAAACGAAACCGGGGCGAAATGTTCCGGTTTTTTTTTGGAAGAAGTTGCTCTTGACAGATTGAAGAATGGGACTTTCCTGTTCGTGAATTCGCAGGGAGCAGGAGTATCTTTATTCGTGCGAAAAATTATCATCTTCATTTTTCTTTATTCAGCAATGGAATTTATTTTTATTCGTTTGAAAATTTTGTTAAGGAAAGAAGAACTGCCGGCAAATTCATTGTGCAGCATTGAGCAATTTTTTGTTTCGCCGGAAAAGAACAGTAACTTTCCACAACCAAAAAATAATCCCGGTGAAACGTATTCTCCTTTTTCCAGTGCTTTTTATTTTTTTCTCCTTCGTGCAGGGCGACAGCACGAGTTGGTTTGCCGGTACGTGGACCGGTATCGGTTACCAGATCAGGAATCCAACAACTACGTGGACCATGAAATTCACTGCCGATCCGAGAACGGGAACTTACGATATTGACTATCCTTCTGTTCCGTGCAAAGGGCACTGGTCGCTTGTGAAGAGTGATGAACATGTTGCGGAATTCAAAGAAAAAATCACAGAAAATCTCGACAGTTGCGTGGATAAGGGAAGAGTGGTACTCACGAAGATCGATGAGAATTTTATCACGTTCAGTTATTTTTACGACAAGACCAATGTACTTGGATCTTATTGTACGCTGGAGCGCTCTACGGGAGAATGATCTTTAAGTAAAAGCAGACACTTGTTCTGAAATTTCCGCACTTATCCTGAATGTATTCAATTTAATTTTTTTCTATTCTACATTTCATTCGTGAAACGGAACGGAAATTATTTTTTTATTTTGTTTTTATTCAAGGCAATTTTTTTCTGCGCTTGTTGTTCCCGCGAAAAATACCGCATGCCGGGAATTTCGCCGATAGTTACCGGAACAATCTCAACGGACTTTTGTCATAAGAAACCCGGAAAATTTTCCGGCGATATGATGGATCTGCTACACAAAATTCTTCCTCGCGATTCCGATCTTGTGGGTGAAACTTATTATGAACCCGATAGTGGAAATACAAAGATCTGGGACATTAGCGACGATACGAATGAAACTTATCTCGTGCAGACGGAGGCGGGCTACGCGGGCGGAAGTTGCGGATACACGCTCGTGGCTGTGCGCGCGAATGAAGATGGAAACGTGCAGCAATTGTATGAGGATTGCGGCGCAATAGATTCGGTGCTGAACATTTCTCATAATGGAATTCGTGATTTCATGGTCTGGTATTCCGCGTGGTATTCCGATGTTCCGCATTATTTCCGTTACAATGGAAAAGAATTTGTGGAATATTCAAATCCATCTCCGGCCGATCCGGAAGAGGAGATCCGCAAAGTGATTACGAAATCTGATACAGCGAGTTTACTGCCGTATGATCATATTAATTTTCAATATGTGAATTTCGGCGATACACTTTTCACTTACATTCTTGCAGAAGATATGCTCGACAAAAAATATTTATTGAAAGAGATCAACTCGCGCCATTATCAATTGGTGGGCGATTTTGAAGCGGACTTTTATCCCGATGTGCTCGAACATAAAACAAAAGGAATGAATGACCTGCGTTTTCAGAATTCAGGTTGTGTGTATACTTTTTACCGCTGGAATGGAAAACAATATGTGTTGTGGAAAAAAGTTTCCATTTGTGCTGGAGTGCCTTCGACGTAATTTTTTTTCCGCGTAAAATTTCCCTAACTTTCATTTTCATAATGAAGTCTGCTAACCCTACAGTCGACCTGAAATTTTCCTGTCCCATGAACTTTGAGCAGATGCCCGAAGTGGATGGCGGTCGTTTTTGTAACGTGTGTGTGAAAGTGGTGCGCGATTTTACGAAGATGAGCGATGAAGAACTGATAAAATTCATTCAGAAAAAAGGGAAGGAAGAAATGTGCGGAATGTTTCGCCCGGAACAGATGCGGGAACCTTCCTATTGGCAGAACTGGAAAAATGCGATCGGTTATGCGGCTGCGATGTTCGTTGGAATGTTCACACTCACGAATAAGATCAATGCTAACATTCGTGTGAATTCAATTCCCGGAGAAGAAAATAAAAAAGTTTTTACCATCAGTGGCATTGTGGAGAAGGAACATCATTACAAACCGATACCCGGCGCTGCTGTTTTTCTCTATGATAATAATGGAAATGAATTGGGAGAAACCATCACCGATGAAAGAGGAGAATTCAGTCTTGTGGTTTCCGGCCATGATTCTACCGAGATCTTTCACATGAAATTTTCTGCCGGTATGAGTTATGAATATCGTTATACCGGCTCATTGGATTACAAGACCGGATTTATGCTGATCATTATGGATCGGCATCTGAATGGAATTTCTCTTAGTGGGAAAGAAATGCTTGCGCCATTGCCGGGTAAAAAAATATTTCATCATCGCCGCCGTCGCCGCCGCAGCTTAGGTGGAAAATTCTGACAGGATAGGATAAAAAGCGGTGTACTGTGGAATTGATTTACCATTTCACTTTCCCATTTCGTAAATTCGCTTATTCGTATTTCGTACTTCGAGAAATTCGTAATTCGTACAACAGTAATTCGTACTATGCAGCTTTCCACCGATACTATCAGCGGATATTTTTCCAGTTTATTCAGCAAGGTTCCGGATGCGGTGATCACCATGATCCGGCATCCGTCGGGACAGAATTATAAATTCTGGGAAAATCCGTTCTGGGCGCTCATTGTAGTGTGGATCACGACTTTTATTTTCGAGCAAATACTTCCGAGGAATAAAAATTATTCGGTGCTCGGGCGAAAGGGTTTTTTTCTCGACCTGTTTTATTTATTCTTCATCGATTTTCTTTTCGGCATCATCGGTTTTATCGCGCTCACGTACACGATCGAATTTGTTTTCACGAATGGCATGAAAAATATCGGCGTTAGTTTTCCATTGGCGAACCTGGGTAAACTTCCGTTCATTCTTCAATTCCTGGTATTTTTCATTGTGATGGATTTTTCGCAATTCATTGCGCATTATCTTCTGCACCGCATCAATTTCTTCTGGCGTTTTCACAAAATTCATCACGCGCAGGAAACGCTTGGCTTTGCATCAACGCGGCATTTTCATTTCATGGAATATCTTGTGCTGCGCCCGTTCGGATGGATACCGATGGGATTGCTCGGCTATTCCGACGAAAAATATATTGTCTGCACTGCGCTTTATATGTGGATCGCCTATTTTCTCGTTTTCTTTTCTCATTGCAATGTGAAAGTAAATTTCGGGATACTGAATAAGATCATCATCACACCGAACACGCATTACTGGCATCATGCAAAAAATATTCCGCGAAAATTTGGAGTGAACTACGCATCTGTTCTTGTTTTCTGGGATCTTCTCTTCCGGACTTTTTATTTGCCCGGCGACCCTAAAATTCAACCGCAACTCGGAGTTCCCGATAAAGAGGTTCCGCAGAATTTCATGGGACAGATGATCTACCCGTTCAGAAATATTTTTTCGAAAAAGAAAGATCCGCAGATGATGATTTCGGAAGGGAAAAAGAAAAAGTGATTGGCCATTGGTCAATAGTCATTCGGAGAATTCAATTAGCGAAACACAATTACCAATGACTAGTTGTTAGGAGCCCCTGCATCATACCAGCACTTCAATGACTGATATTCTTCACTCGTCAATTGCGGGGAAGCTGCGGGCGGCATTACGTGAAGATCGAATACGCGCGATTTGAAAGTTCCGTCATCAACCCGCATTTTAACTCCGCCCCACGTGGTGAAGTCGCCCGTGTACGCACCGTTCACATGACATCCGCTCACTGCGCATTTCGATTGTACGATCGAATTCACCGAATGCGACCAGGATGAATTCGCTGCAGTACATCCGGGAATGGGATTCGCTTTGTCGTATTTACAGGAATCAATGCAAATGAAAAATAAAAAAGGAGTAAGCAGCAGCGCGTATTTCATTTGAATAAATGTAAAAATAAAAAGCGCCCCGATCCCTGTTTGCCGTGGGACGGGACGCTTCGTTCATTGACAGTTATTATTCGTTGAGAATAACAATCCGCATAGTCTGCCTTTGGTTTCCGGCGTTCAGGGACACGAGATATATTCCTGAAGGGATCGTTGTGCCCACATCCGTTAGGGAGATGTAGTGATCGCCGGCTACCTGCGGATTTTCACTGGCAGCGAGGGTTATTGTTTGCCCGGCAATGTTGGTCATCGTAATATTCACCGGTGATGCATTCGCAAGCGAATAATGGATCACAGTGTTGTCTATCGTTCCCGGATTCGGAACAGCATTCAGCGAAGAGATAAGATCATTAACCTGATCGATTCCCGTTGGTGCGCTGATCGTCACATTGTAATCTTCAAATTCTCCGTGATAGCCCAGCGGATCTGCAGGGTTGTCGCACGGAGTTGGAAGTGTGTGCCCGCCATTCGAAGTCATTTTTGCAGTCACGCGCATACGCGTACTTCCGAGTGTTGCTGTTGCAGGAATAGTGATAGATGCACTGTAAGTTCCCGGCAACTGATTATTCGCGGTGACCACCGTTTCGCCCGGATCATCCAATTGTCCGTCCTGGTTGTAATCGATCCACACACGAAGATTCATATCGGGACAAATACTTGCGTCAATCGTGAAAGTGATCGACACGTTGTATGCTGAGCCGCGTGTAAGCGTCGTAGTGTTTGTTGCGAGAACATAGTTATTGTTCGGATAATTTTCGCAGGCAGCAGAAGTGCGGTTGATCGTGTTGCAGATGTAATGCGTTACACCCGGCATATTCGCATCATAAGGGATCGCAGTTGTCGGTGTGCACCATTGCGCAGAAATATTTGCGCAGAAAAGCAGCATCCCGATCGAAGTGAGTGAGTAGATTTTTTTCATGAGTTTCGGTTTTGGTTCTTAGGAAAAAAAATAAACGGGTTGATGAATCAAATGTAGAACGACCTATATGTGCGTCCAATTCATAATTTCTTTTATATTTGAATTCAAATGAAATAATAATTATATAAAGCATTGAAAATAAATGACTAAAACTAATTATTTATAATAAAACAAATCGATCATTCTGAACTGAAATATTCCGAAAAATGTCCCGTATTCCTACCTCCGATCTTCATGAATTGGTGCGTTCGCTGAATGTCTCTGAACGCAAAAAATTTCACGCATTCGTGTCAGGGCATGAGCGTGCGGGTGGAAAAATTTATGTGCAGCTTTTCAACGCTTTGCTTTCGCAGAAAATTTATGACGAAAAAAAGATTCGTAAAAAATTTCCACAACTCACTTCCGCACGTTTCGCAAATCTGAAAAAATATCTTCACGACCTGGTGATCGAATCCCTGCGCGTTGCGCACGCCTACTCGGGCGAAGAGATGCGCATGCGGAATATTCTCAGCGAGATCGAAGTGCTGTATGAAAAACGTTTGATGAAGCAATGCCTCAAACTCATCCGCAAAACAAAAAGAAAAGCGAAAGAACTTCAGCGGCATGTGTTGCTGTATGAATTGATCTCCTGGGAAGAACGTGTGCTGAATGAAACGCTGAATATTCCGAGAGAAGAAAATGAAGTGGAAGAATTGCTCGAAGAAGGTGAACGCGTTTTGAAAACGGTACGTACCATTAATCGTTATCGGACTTTACTTCACCGCATTCATCGTTTGTTCGTGTCGAAAGGAATGTTGTCGAAGGAAGAAGACATTCGTTCGCTGGAAAAAATAATAGAACCATTGCGCAAAGGTGAGATCGCGAAACCGGATGCTTACCAGGAATATTATTTTTATCACAACCTGATGGGAATGTATCACATGATGAAGAGCGATTGGAATTCCACCTTCTCCGAGCGAAGAGCACTGATCCTTCACATCGAAAAAAATCCTGTACAGATCGCACTCGCACCGCAATTGTATGCTTCAGCGCTGGCCAACTTCATTGTCACTTGCGAATACACACAACATTTCCGCGACCTGCATTCTACTTTTTCAAAAGTTCTCATCATGCTGGAAGATGAACGATGGAAATCAAATCATACGGTGCAGGTGAGATTGCTCGGTGCATGCAGTTCCATGTTGCATTATTACATTCACTCCGGAGAATTCGCAGAAGGAAAAAAATTAGTGGAGCAGATCACGCAACCATTCGAATCGATGGGTGAAGAAATTCCGGCGAGCACACAGGCAAGTTATCGCTACAGTTTTGCCTACACTTATTTCGGCGCCGGGGAATTCCGGAGATCCTTGCAATGGATTAATCGTATTCTGAATGAAAGATCGGAAGCACGGCAGGACATCACCGGCATTTCGCATTTGCTGAATCTCATTCTTCATTTTGAACTCGGAACGGAATCGTCCATGGAATATTTTGTGAGGTCGGCTTACCGGTATCTTGTAAAAAAGAAAAATATTTCCGGGATCGAGATGCTTCTTCTTCGTTTTCTGCGGAAAGATCTTCCGGGTATCCACACCGAAAATGAATTGAAGAACGCCCTTATTCCTTTGCGCGACGAAATGCTGAAACTTGCGGAATCGCCTGCGGAAAAACGCATCCTTGATTATTTTGATTTTACTGTATGGATGCAGAGCCGCATTACAGGGGAACGATTTGCAGAGGTGATGAAGAAAAATAACGGGAACCGGGAAGAAAACAGGTAACCTGAAAATTCCAAATCAAAAATTCCAAATAGAGAAATCCAGCATTCCGAAAATCGACGAAGAATACTCCTTGTTTGGAATTTGGGGTTTTTCATTTGGGATTTTAGTGGTGAAATGCCAATTTGCAAGATAAGTTCCGATAATTCTTCAATAGAAAAGTCATTCCTGTCACAATGCTCTTATTTTTGCGGGGCGAAAACTTCCGCAATGAAAAAAAGAGCACCGCGAAACCGTACGCTCACTTTGCTTCCTCCCGAGAAAAAAAAACTCAGGAAGAGAATTCTTTTTTTCAATAACGGAACGATACTCACAAAAAAAAATATTTCCGATAAAACTATTTGCGCCGACTTGC
Organism: Bacteroidota bacterium; assembly: GCA_016194975.1. Classification (NCBI taxonomy): domain Bacteria; kingdom Pseudomonadati; phylum Bacteroidota; species Bacteroidota bacterium. The sequence goes on along the minus strand of JACQAM010000007.1, from coordinate 289,703 downwards.
TCAGCGTGGTCAATCATCTTCCTGAGCGTTTTGCCGATCTTATTATCGTTGATCCACCTTACAATCTCAATAAAGATTTTCACGGTTATCGTTTCCGCAATTCTTCCGACGAAAATTATCTCAGTTATCTCCGCTCCTGGTTCCCGCGCATTGTGAAATGTTTGAAACCAAACGGCTCACTTTATCTCTGCGGTGACTGGAAAAATACGATGATGTTGCAACAGGTGATGTCGGAAAATCTTTTTGTGCTTAATCGGATTACGTGGCAGCGTGAAAAAGGCCGCGGCGCTTCGAAGAACTGGAAGAACGGAATGGAAGATATCTGGTTCGGTGTGAGGAATGAAAAAAAATATTTTTTCGATGTCGATGCAGTAAAACTGAAACGCAAAGTCATTGCGCCTTACAAAGTGAATGGGCAACCGAAAGGATGGGAAGAAACCGAACACGGAAATTTCAGAATGACTTTCCCTTCTAATTTCTGGGACGATATCACCGTTCCGTACTGGTCCATGCCGGAGAATACCGATCATCCGACGCAGAAACCGGAAAAACTCATTGCTAAACTCATTCTCGCAAGTTGCCCGGAAAACGGAATTGTTTTCGATCCGTTCGTTGGTTCAGGAACGACTTCCGTTGTTGCAAAAAAACTCGGCCGGCATTATTGCGGCATCGAAATGAACGCCGAGTATTGCTGCTGGGGAGAAAAAAGAATTTTAAAGATCAAAAAAGATAATTCCATACAGGGATATCATGATGGATTTTTCTGGGAACGCAATTCGCTCAATGGAAAAGTGAAGAGGAAAAAGTAAGCAGAAGTCAGAAGCGGAAGTCAGGATAATAATTAGGGCATCTCTAAAAACACAGAAATGGAAGGCGGGCAGGTGTGAAAATAATCAGTGAAGATCTGTGGCAATATTATTTTTTGTTCTACTGAAATCTCCTTTGTAAAAAAGAGAGTGTATCAATTGTAGCGGCAAAAGGAAGCAGCGGCAGTTAGAAAAAAAAATTATTCCGCAGCAGGAAACCAATCCTTGCTCATGCGGTAAACAGTTCCTTTAAACAGCGCAACAATTTCTTCTTTCTGATTTTTTACTGTGATGTGATAAACGGCAATTTTATTCGACCTGCTTTTTTCTTCTGCAACGGCAGTGATCACGTCGCCTTCGTGCAATTGTTCGAGATGAGAAATGGAAGTTTCCACCGACACTGCTTTTTTTCCGTGGCTGTTCGACGCGAACGCGAGCGCGCTATCCGCGAGCGAGTAGGTGATGCCCCCGTGCGCGATCGCAAATCCGTTGAGCATTTCTTTTCTCACCGTCATTTTAAGAATGCAACTTCCCGGTTCCACTTTCAACCGTTCTATTCCGAGCCATTGGGAAAACCAATCGTTGTCGTACATTTTTGAGACAACTTTTTCAGCGAGTTCGTTTTCTTTCATGTTACTAAATGCTAAACACCTACGAAAGTACGAAAGGAATTATTGTATGGAAGATGAACTTTTCCGCTAACAGAATTTTGGCTAGGTTTCCGTTTTTCGTATCAATTCGTATTTAGTAACTTTTAGTAGAATTTTCGTATTTCGTACTACTTAGGATCATCCCATGTATCGGTGCAAACAAAATGTTCGCCGTGCAGGAGAAAATGTTGCCGGCCAATCACGATCACATCACCGTCTTTCAATTTATCGAGATCATAAATATCCTGCGTCAGTGTGTGAATGCTTCCGCCGGTTTGTCGCGCGAGAAAAAGATAATCAGGATTTACTGCAACGCGCGCACCGCAGAGAATAATGTGAACCGGCCTGCCTATCTTATCGGCGAGTTCGAGATCGCGCGGCGAAGAATAATTATCTGCGATAAGCACAACGTCGCTCACCGAATTTATTTTATTCACGCCGTAAATTATTGCCTCAAGATCATTTTCCGGAATATCACCGCCATTCCCGTTTTTCATTGCAAGTTGAGCGGTGTTGAGGATCGTATCGAAAGAATCAGCAGTACACATATAAATGCCTCCCGTACTTCCGATATTTTTTTTCTCTGTTTTTTTTCCGTCTCCGTCGTTGAAAAAAATACAGGCCGCAATTTTTTTCTGCGATGTCAATGAAGAAATGATGGAAAGTGTTTGAGCGGTGTACGGCGACATGCTCGATGTGACGTCGGTAACGATGATCGTATTTTTCCAGTTGTTGCGGTGAAAAGCGGAGAGTACAACTGAATCGGGATCATTGGGATTCAGCTTGAATTCATTTTCTGCTTCCGGTTTTGCATAATGATCTTCCAGGCTCCAGATGCGCACGAGTTTATTTCCGTTTTGCGCCTGCTCAGTTACTCGAATGGAAGAATGTTCCCTGTTGTTATATCGCGCATCGATCACGCTGAGTCCCCTGTACGAAGGCCGGAGGTATCTCCACAAACTGTCTTCCGGGATATTCCGGTCGAGCGTGATCTTCGATCCATCGGGAAGTGTGAGAATTTTATCGCCGGTGCGAATGCTGTCGGAATGAATTCCTGAACTTCCTTTCTTATCAACCGATCTGAAAATATTTTCGATATAACTGAATTCGTTTTTTAATTCTTCATCGGAAGAAGCCGGGCGATAATAGATGACGAACCCATGAAAAAAAGTTCTTCCTGTTTCAGGTGAAGTTGCGCCGGTTTGTCCCACGAGTTGCCATTCGGTAAGAGCAGAAGAAAAAATTCCGGGATCAAGTGCGAAAAGATTTTTCAATCGCTGAAGATTCAGTTGCTGCTGATTGAACGAAGAAGAAACGGCGAATGTGGTGTACACGAGCTGAACTTTGGTGATGATAAGTCCGCGCAGATTCGTTATTTCTTTTTCATTAATGAAATCTGCTTTTGCGAAGGGTGTTTCCAGTTTTAAAAATTCTGTTCCTGAAATTGTATCGGGAAAAAATCGTTCTGTTTTTTTCTGGTTGACGGAAAGAGAATATTGCGCACGATTATAATCCTGTTGCGATGCCGGCGCAGAAATTCCGGTCAGCGGAACGAAAACGAAAGACAGAAAAAAAATAATACCGCTTCCCCGCATGGATCTGTGGTTATAATTGAATAACGCTGAAATCGGAATAAAGATACGTGCAGGGATAAATGCAGGAGAAAAAAAATGCTGCTGAAACATCTCCATAAAAAAACCTCCCGGTGAAAGGAGGTTTTCCTGGCAATAATTTCAATGATTTATCGTTCGATGGAAACTTTTTCATTCACTGAAATTCCATTTGCAGTTATACGCATCACATAAATTCCGGTAACTAATTCTGCAGGAGATTCCACTGTGATAATATCGCCGTAACTGTATGCATAAGATTGCGCATAAACGAGATTCCCGAGCAGGTCGAACATTTCTATCTGAGCACTGCCCTGGTCGTTACCGAATGAATTCAGACTTACGTTGAATGATCCGTTGGGCGAAGGATTCGGATAGACACTGAAAGAAGCTGCATCGGAATTTCCATTCGGATCATCGGGCGCAGCATATCTGAGCGCCGATGCTGTGGTGATCGTACAAACAGTTCCATAAGCGCCCCACACACCAGCGACGTATGCAGAAATATCTACGTTGTAAGTGGTGTTCGTGAGAAGCCCGGTGAATGAACTGATCCGGTAGTAGGTTGAATTATTTCCTCTCGTTAAAATCTGGCTGTAACCGAGGCCGGCATTCGACATGCGGATCTTGTAATTGGTTGCAGTGGTAACAGCAGAGTAATAAAGATTAGTAGCATTCGTTACACCGGTTGCTCCGCAGGAAGCGCCCGTCAATTGTGAAGTTGGTGTTGGTGGTGTAGTGAGTGTGCATACATTTCCATAAGCTCCCCAAACTCCCCCTACGTAAGCAGAGATATCTACATTGTAAGTAGTGCTGTATAATATTCCTGTGAAAACACCAAGATTGGTATAGGTAAGATTATTTGTTCTTGTAACGACCTGGCTGTATCCCAATGAAGCATTCTGTACACGAATGTGATAATTGGTTGCGCCCGATGTTGCGGTCCAGTAAAAATTCTGCGTCATTGAAGTGAGTGTTGCCCCGCACCATGTTGGAGTAAGCATAGATCCCGCACAATTATTTATCGTGACGGTAACTGTAGCTGTGTTCACACATCCGTTTCCATCTGTTCCTGTTACAGTATAAGTTGTTGTTGCCACTGGAGAAACTGAAACACTTGCACCGCTCATCGATCCGGGATTCCAGGAATAGGTTGTTGCACCGGTTGAAGTAAGCGTAGAAGAATTTCCTGAACACATGCTTGCCGGACTTGCAGAAGCGGTTACAGTTGGCAAAGGATTTACAGTTACGGTTGATGTTGCTGTACTGGTGCAACCATGAGCATCGGTAGCAGTAACAGTGTAAGTAGTAGTAGCGGCCGGACTTACAGAAACAGAACTTCCGCTGAGAGAACCGGGCATCCAGTTGAAAGTTACCACTGCTGTTCCGCCTGACGATCCTGCTGTAAGTGTTGTTGAAGATCCGGCGCAGATTGTAGCGTTGCCACCGGTTGAAGCGACGAGAACGGCTGGTTCAGTAATAGTGAGGGTTTGTGTTACAACACAACCATTGGCATCGGTCACTGTCACCGTGTATGTTCCCGGAGAAAGTCCGGATGCAGAAGCAGCCGATCCGCCACTCGGTGCCCATGAATAAGTATAACCCGGTGTTCCACCTGAAGCAGCAATAGTAGCTGATCCGTCATTCGCCCCGTTACAACTTACATTTGACTGTGAAGAAACAGATGTTGTGATAATTGTTGGTTGAGTAATGGTAACAGTTTGCGTGTGCGTGCATCCGCTCGCGTCGGTGATCGTGCATGTGTATGTCGCTGCAGCAAGGCCGCTGGCAGTTGAAGCAGTTCCACCGCTTGGTGACCAGGAATAAGTTAATGCACCGGTTCCGCCGGAAGCAGAAACTGTAGCGGATCCGGATGATCCGCCGAAACAAGTATTGTCGGTTTGTGATGAGATTGATGAAAGAATTCCTGATGGCTGAGTAATAGTTGCAGTTTGCGTATGCGTGCATCCGTTCGCGTCAGTGATCGTACAGGTATAGGTACCCGCGGAAAGAGAAGTTCCTGTTGCAGCAGATCCACCACTTGGTGACCAACTGTAAGTGAATGCGCCGGTACCGCCGGAAGCGCTCACTGTTGCAGAACCATCATTTCCTCCATTGCATGTTACGTTGGTTTGAGAAGAAATGGATGAAGTAATTGCAATAGGTTGAGTAATGATCACTGTTTGCGTTGCAGTATTTCCGCATTGATTTGTGACGGTGCATGTGTAAGTTGCGGCGGTCAATCCGGAAGCTGTTGCCGCAGTACCACCGGATGGAGCCCATGAATAAGTGAAACTACTTCCACCACCAGCAGTTATTGTTGCACTTCCATCACTTCCGCCATTACAACTCACATTAGTTTGTGAAGAAAGTGAAGCGGTAGCAAAAGTGCACATCAGGTAATCTCCGTAAAAAATATCTGTGCTTCCTGCAGAAACAAGATTTGCTGTTGCAGCAGAAGGATCAAAATCTGCAGTGCCGGAAAAATATCCTGCTACAATAAGATCGCCGGAAGAATTCAGAGTAATATTATTTCCGGCATCGCCACCGGTTCCTCCAACTGATTTTGCTGAAACATAAGCACCGGAAGAATTATACATGGCCATGAACGCATCGGTTGAGCCGGCAGAAATAAGATTTGCATTCGCAGCAGAAGGATCGAAATCTGCAGCGCCGGTATACAAACCTGTTGTATATGAATTACCACTACCGTCAACCACCAATCCGGATCCCTGGTCAGTGAGTGTTCCACCCATTTTACCAGCCCATACATAAGCTCCGGCCGAAGAATATTTCCCAAGAAAAATATCACTTCCTCCTGCAGAAACAAGATTCGCAGTTCCGGCACCCGGATCAAAATCGGCTGTTCCGTTAAAATATCCGTTCAACAAAACATTATTACTTCCATCAGTACCAATTCCGCTCGACTGATCAGCAAGAGTTCCACCGATCCTGTCGGCCCACAAATAACTTCCTGAAGAATTATATTGACCAAGAAAAATATCGGTAGCTCCGGCTGAAGTAAGATTGGCAACCCCGGCAGAAGGATCAAAATCTGCAGTTCCATTGAAAGTGCCCGTGAAGTCTATATTGCCGCTGCCATCAATAGCGATACGACCGCCCTGATCCGAACTCACTCCTCCCATTTTTTTTGCCCAGATATAATTTCCGGAAGCATCATATTTGGCGAGGCAGGCATCAAACGATCCGAAAGAAACCAGGTTTGCTGTTCCTGCACCAGGATCAAAATCCGCCGTACCGAAAAAATATCCGGAGATGATAATATTTCCACCCGAATCAAAAGCAATTCCTTTTCCCTGGTCACCACCGGTACTGCTTCCTATCCTTTCTGCCCAAACATAATTTCCTGAAGCATCATATTTCGCAATAAAAATATCAGGTGTGCTTCCACTTGCAGAAGTAAGATTGGCTACACCTGCACCCGGATCAAAATCTACCGTTCCAATGAATCCACCGGTAACTACAATATTGTTGGAACCATCAATTGCAAAATCACCGGGCGAATCACTATTTGTCGATCCGAGGCCAAAAGCCCAGGTGTAATCTCCAGTGGAATTATATTTCGCAATGAAAATATCAGTACTGCCGGCAGAAATAAGATTGGCAGTCCCGGCACCGGGATCAAAATCTGCTGTGCCGCTGAATGTACCGGCCACGATCACATTTCCTGCGCCGTCTGTTTTATTTACCATTCCCTGGTCTGCTCCGGTTCCGCCAACACCTTTAGCCCAAACATAACTCGGAGACTGGGAAAATAATAAGGAACTTATTGCTGTAGCAATTAATAATGCAGTTCCCCTGAAAGAAGTAAGGTTTTTCATAATTATTATTTTTAAGATCGTTATTATTGAAAAATACCGCGTTCAGGAGGGAATGAAATAACGCTGTAATTACTCAACATATACGATCAATAGGGTTCGAAGGTTTGACTGCGAAAGTAGGCATTTTCAACTCTTACGAACTGATTATGGTTTTACATAAAACTGATGCTTTTCATCCGGATTCAACAGATGGATTTTTTGACTGGCGGTGCAATATTATTTTCCTTATTAATTGCATTTCAAAGCATCCTTATTGCCGGATTCCATGAAAATAGTACCTTTGCCGTCCCTTGTAAAAGAGGGAAAATGCCCGGACAAGGTGTCGGGGTATCAAATTAAAATCAAAAACAAATCATGTATCACTACGAAACCGTCTTCATTTTAACTCCCGTTTTGTCTGAAGAACAGGCAAAGGAGGCGGTGGGCAAGTTCCGCAAGTCTGTAAAAGACCTCAGCGCAACTATCGTTCATGAGGAATCCTGGGGCCTGAGAAAGCTGGCTTACCAGATCCAGAAAAAGTCCACCGGCCATTACCATTTGTTTGAGTACACTGCCAAAGACGGCAATGCACTTGCTGAACTCGAAGTAACTTTCAAACGCGACGAGCGCGTGCTTCGTTTCCTTTCTGTGAAACTCGACAAGAACGGAACTGCTTATGCCGAGAAACGCCGCGCAAAAGCAAAAGCGAAAAAAGATGCCGCAAAAGCTGCGGAGAAAAAAGAAACCGCTAACTAATCTCAACAAAGAAAGTCATGGCAGAAAATACATCAGAGATCCGCTATCTCAATCCTCCATCTGTTGAGGTGAAAAAGAAAAAGTATTGCCGCTTCCGTAAAGCAGGCATCAAATACATCGATTACAAAGACGCCGACTTCCTTCTGAAGTTTGTGAACGAGCAGGGAAAATTACTTCCCCGCCGACTGACCGGAACATCCGTAAAATTCCAGCGAAAAGTGAGCACCGCGGTTAAACGCGCACGCCATCTTGCTTTGCTTCCTTACGTAGCTGATCAACTTAAATAAGGAGGAACGAAACATGGAAGTAATTCTCAAACAGGATATCCGCAATCTCGGCTATAAAGACGACGTTGTGAACGTGAAACCGGGTTACGGAAGAAATTACCTGATCCCGCGCGGACTTGCATTGCTTGCCGATGCATCAGCGAAAAAAGTGCATTCAGAAAATGTGAAACAACGCGCACACAAAGAAGCCAAGGTGAAAGCCGAAGCCGAAGCGAATGCAAAAAAACTTTCTGAAATGACCGTGAAGGTTGCAACCAAAGCAGGTGAAAACGGAAAAATTTTCGGATCAGTTACCGCGGTGCAACTCAATGAAGGCCTTCGTCAACAAGGATTTGATGTCGATCGCCGAAACATCACTATTGAAAATGCTGATACCGTGAAAACACTCGGTGTGTATAACGCAAAAGTCCGTTTACATAAAGAAGTTGTTGCACAATTCAAATTCGAAGTGGTAGCGGAATAATTTAAAACTCTTTTAAAAAGAAGGCTGTTCGGAAGAGCGGCCTTTTTTTATTCGGGAAGAATTAGATACTAAATGCGAAACAGGAAACTTTTTGACATTCAAATGAATCAGACTGAGCATCGGGAATGCCTTGCAAATGCTCCGTTTTTAATAATGGAGCGCTTGCAATCATTGTTATACAACTCTTAATCGATATAAACTCTAATTATTGGAAAAATTGAGATGTTAGTTTCCTGATTAAAGAAGTATAATTTTTGAATCCTCGAATTTTTTATTCGTACCGCAGCGCCTCTATCGGATCCAGCTTTGATGCTTTGATGGCAGGATAAATTCCGGAGATGAGCCCGACGAGAAAACAGATGGCCAGTCCCAGCGCGATCCATAACCACGGCGTAACAAAATGCGACTTCATGAAAAATGCAAGAATGCCTCCGAGAGAAAGTGCAAGAATAATTCCGAACAATCCGCCGATCTGTGTGATGAGAATGGCTTCGGTTAAAAACTGATTGCGAATAGAAGAACGTGTTGCACCAAGCGCTTTTCTTATTCCTATTTCACGTGTGCGCTCGGTCACCGACACGAGCATGATGTTCATCAAACCGATCGCAGCACCAAGCAATGTGATGATGGCCACGATCGTTGCCCCCATACTTACATAACGCAGATTATCAATCAACGTTGTCGCAATGTTATCGCTCTTCGTGATCTCGAAATTATTGTCTTCGTCGGGATCTACTTTGCGGATGATGCGGAACAAACCGGTCGCTTCGCTGATCGTGTAATCCATGATAGCGGAATTGCGCGCGAGAACATTTACCGTGAAGGTCATATCGGGCCGCGAAAAATATTGCCGCACATTTTCTATTGGTAAAAGCGCCATTTTATCGCCGCCGAATCCCATCGCATTTCCTTTTGATGCGAGTGTTCCTATCACGCGGTATTTTCCGTCGCCCACGCTCAATTCTTTTCCTATCGGATCCACTCCTTTAAAAAGATTCACCACCATGTCGTGGCCAATGATCACTACATGATCGCCGGAGAGAATTTCATTCGCGGTAAAATTTCTTCCGCCCGACAGTTCGTATCCTGAACACGCAAGATAATTTTCATCCGAACCGATGACCTGTACATTCGGGTTACTTTTTTTCGATTTGTATTTCAGTGTTGCGTTGAACGAAGCCATCGTGGAAACAGAAACAGTAGCAGGAAAATCGAAACGCTTCGAAAAATCCATCGCTTCTTTGTAAGTAATGGAACGGAATTTCTTCGGGCGTTTTCCTCTCCTGCCCACGCGTATGCGCGTTTCCTTGTTGCGTATCGTGAATGTGTGCGCGCCCATGCTCGTGAAGTTGCTGTTGAGTGATCCTTTCAGCACATCGATCGACGTGAGAATTCCCACGAGCGCGGTAATGCCGAGTGCAATGATGAGCATCGTGAGAAATGCGCGCAGCGCTTGTCCGCGAATGGACGACCAACTGCTGCTTAGATTTTCACGGAATGCAAAATTCATGGTGTGAAATTAGGGAATTGTTGTAAGTTTTCAGTTTTCAGTTCCGGCGAAAAAAAAGAGAATCAGAAGTGATGAAGGTTTGAGTCCATAGCCCGGGCAGAAGCGTTTTACCCCGCAGCGGATGAAAGTTCACAGGAAAAAAACATAGCGAGGAGTAATAGCGATGACCGGAGCAAAAGAGAATTTAAGGCTACGCTGTTCCGCTCCAAAAAAAATCAGAAACGAATTTCTATTTCAAATTTACTCAATTCCCACGAAACGAATTTGTAAATTTGTTCTCCTAATCCTCAAAAAAATAAATCACAAAAAAATTCTGCTCTATGGTTTTCGATCTCGACATGATTAAAAAAGTTTACGCCGCTCTTCCTGCAAAAGTTGAAGCTGCACGCAAACTTGCCGGACGCCCGCTTTCTCTAACTGAAAAAATTCTTTATGCGCACCTTGTAAATGCATCTCCGTCGAAAGCTTACGAGCGCGGAAAAGATTATGTCGATTTCAATCCCGATCGTGTGACCATGCAGGATGCAACTGCGCAAATGGCGTTGCTGCAATTTATGCAGGCGGGAAGAAAAAAAGTGGCGGTGCCATCTACCGTTCATTGCGATCACCTCATCACTGCGAAGATCGGCGCAGGAGAAGACCTCACTTTTGCGACTAAAGAAAATAAAGAAGTGTACGATTTTCTTTCTTCCGTTTCCAACAAATACGGAATTGGTTTCTGGAAACCGGGAGCCGGGATCATTCACCAGGTGATGCTCGAAAATTATGCATTTCCCGGAGGAATGATGATTGGAACAGATTCGCACACGGTGAATGCCGGCGGACTTGGTATGATCGCGATCGGTGTTGGTGGAGCAGATGCGTGCGATGTGATGGCCGGACTTCCGTGGGAATTGAAATGGCCGAAACTCATTGGTGTAAAACTCAACGGAAAATTAAACGGATGGACCTCGCCGAAAGATGTGATACTTAAAGTGGCAGGAATTCTCACAGTAAAAGGAGGAACGGGTGCGATCGTGGAATATTTCGGTGAAGGAGCGACCGCAATGTCCTGCACCGGAAAAGGAACGATCTGCAATATGGGAGCGGAGATAGGCGCAACAACTTCCACTTTCGCTTACGACGATTCGATGGAAAGATACCTGCGTGCCACCTCGCGCGCAGAAATTGCAGATCTCGCGAACAAAGTGAAAGAACATCTTACTGCCGACGCAGAAGTGTACGTATCTCCGGAAAAATATTTTGATCAGGTCATTGAAATAAATCTTACCGAACTCGAGCCGCACATCAACGGTCCGTTCACTCCGGATCTTGCAACACCTGTTTCTCAAATGAAAGCGGCTGCAGAAAAAAACGGCTGGCCGAAAAATGTGGAAGTAGGTTTGATCGGTTCGTGCACGAATTCTTCCTATGAAGATATTGCGCGTGCGGCTTCTCTCGCTGAGCAGGCGGCTGCAAAAAATCTGAAACCGAAATCGGTTTTCACGATCACGCCGGGTTCTGAGTTGGTGCGTTACACGATAGAGCGCGATGGATTCATTGCCACATTCAACAAAATAGGCGCGCACGTTTTTGCAAATGCATGTGGCCCGTGTATTGGAATGTGGAGCAGAACCGGAGCCGACAAAAAAGAAAAAAATACAATTGTTCATTCGTTCAACAGGAATTTTTCTGCGCGCAATGATGGAAATCCGAATACGCATGCGTTCGTTGCATCGCCGGAGATCGTTACGGCGCTTGCTATTGCGGGAGATCTTACTTTTAATCCGCTGACCGATTATCTCATCAATGAAAATGGAGAAAAAGTAAAACTCGACGCACCGAACGGAGATGAACTTCCGAAAAAAGGATTCGATGTAAAAGATGCAGGTTACCAGGCGCCGGCAACTGACGGAAGTAATGTGGAAGTAAAAGTTTCTCCCGATTCAAAACGGTTGCAGTTACTCGATCCGTTCGCAGCGTGGGAAGGAACCGATCTGAATAATCTGAAACTGCTCATCAAGGCAAAAGGAAAATGCACAACGGATCATATTTCCATGGCAGGACCGTGGCTGAAATTCCGCGGGCATCTCGATAATATTTCGAACAACATGCTCATCGGCGCTACGAATTTCTTCAATGAAAAACAAAACAGTGTGAAGAATCAGCTGACCGGAAATTATGATGAAGTGCCGAAAGTGCAGCGTGCCTACAAAGCAGAGAAGATGGGATCCATTGTTGTGGGTGATGAAAATTACGGGGAAGGATCATCGCGCGAGCACGCAGCCATGGAGCCGCGTCATCTGGGTGTGCGTGCTGTGCTCGTGAAATCGTTTGCGCGCATACACGAGACGAATCTGAAAAAACAGGGAATGCTCGCATTGACATTTTCGAATAAAGAAGATTACAATAAGATCCGTGAAAATGATTCGATCGATATCACCGGGCTCACCACGTTTGCGCCGAACAAATCACTGGCGCTCGTTCTCCATCATGATGATGGAAGTTCAGAAGATATCAGCGTGAATCACACGTACAACGCGCAGCAGATCGAGTGGTTCAAAGCGGGAGGAGCGCTGAATATTATAAGGGCCGGGGTAAAAATCTGATGGAAAAATTCAGGATCGAAGGCGATCACATCGAGCTGATCCAACTGCTGAAAGTGATCGGCCTTGCTGATACCGGCGGACAAGCGAAAGTCATGGTGGAAGAAGGATTGGTGAAAGTGAATGGAGAAGTGGAACTCCGCAAGCGCGCGAAGCTTCGCGCGGGCGATCGTGTGCAGGTGGGCGAAGAAATTTACGCGATGGAATGATTTTCTTTTTTTAATTTCGATGAGCAAAAAATCCCGGCTGAAAAAATTCTCTCATATTATTTTTCTTTCGCTCCTTATTCCGCCTGCACTTTTTTCACAATCTGCGCGAAAGGAAAAACGTGATTCCATTCTTCAGTATCGCAGGACGATCGATACGAATTACGTTCATCTTTATCCCGATCGTTTTATTCTTACACTTTCCAATTCCTACCGCTCTTACAATATTCTCCAAACGCAAACGATGACGAAAGATTCACTCGGAGTGAGCGCACCGGAAATGATCTCGAACGCAAATAAATCGACAGGCGCTTCCATCGACCTCGATAAAATTTCTGTTTCATTCGGATTGAGAACCGTTCCTTCGACTGCCGATCAGTTAAAAAAAACAGGAGAGACCAAATACAGTACATTCTCATTCGGTTTTTCAGAATACCGTTTCCGTTTTGAAACAAGTTACCGGAAGTATGAAGGATTTTACGATAATAAAACTTCTACCTACGATACTTCTTTTCACACGACTGGAATTTACTGGCAGAATCCGAATATGCTTGCACGTTCTTACAAGGCAAAAATTATCTGGATCCGCAATAAGAGAAAATTTTCCTATGGCGCTGCGTATTTCAATACCGAGCGGCAATTGAAATCTGCCGGATCATTTTTACTCATCAGTAATATTTACAATTATCTTTTCAGCGCCGATTCCTCCCTGCTTCCATTTGCTGCACGTCAATACTATGGTGAATACGGTTATGTGAACCGTTTCAACGCAACAGGATTTTCTTTCGGGCCGGGTTACACCTACAGTCTTGTGATAGTTCATTCTTTATTTTTGAATCTCACGCTCACCGGCGGCATCGATGTGCAGCATCGCGATCTTGATGCTTTCCAGGACGGGCGTGTAAAATCATATTGGAAAACAGGGGGAGCGGGAGATTTTCGCGCTGCACTCGGATTGAACCTGAAATATTTTTTCATGGCGTGGACCTTCGCCGCCGATTACAACAGTTACCAGTTCACGAATTATAAATTCCAACCCAGGTATTTTTCTGTTGATTTCAATATGGGTTATCGTTTCCATTTCCGCGAACGCCGCTGGTTGAAATGGCTCAAAGCGAATAAAATTTATCAATGGTTTTGAGGAGTACGAAATACGAAACTCACGAACTACGTAATGCGAAATCCCGAATGAATTCGGGAAAAAGTTACGCAATACAAATAGCTATGAAAACCCTCGCGCAAGATTGCTTCTCCCGATTAAAATCGGGATCGTAATGACCACCGCACTTTCGTTTTTCGTACTCAGGTATTCGCAATAATATAATCACTCACTTTCGTCAGCAAATGAATCCGGTCTTTCCCGCGCACGTTGTGTTCGTGTCCCGGGTAAACATAATAATCGGTCTGCACTCCTTTATCCACGCAGGCTTTTGTGTACAGCAGCGTATGTTGCCACACCACCACATTATCGCTCGTGCCGTGGATCAATAATAATTTTCCTTTTAAATTCTGCACATAATTTTTCAGATCAGATTCTTTGTAACCTTCCGGATTGGTTTGCGGCGTATCCATATAGCGTTCGGTGTACATCACTTCATAATAACTCCAGTCGATCACTGCTCCACCCGCAACTCCGCATTTGTAAAGATCGGGTGTGCGCGTCATAAGCGAGGTGGTCATGAATCCACCGTAACTCCATCCGTAAACCGCCATCCGGTTTTTGTCAATGTATTTCAGCGAATGCAGAAAATCATTTCCTTTCTGCTGATCGGAAATTTCCTGCGTACCGAGATGACGGAAGGTTGCCTGCTCGAATTTCATTCCGCGATTTCCACTTCCTCTTCCATCGACCGTGAAAATTACAAATCCCTGTTGCGCCATGTAATAAAGAAAAAGATCCGATCCCCCGAGATAAGAATTCGTTACGAGCTGAACATTCGGCCCATTGTAAACATAAGTGAGCGAACGGTATTGCTTAGTGGAATCAAAATCCGCAGGCATGATCATCCTGCACCAGAGTGGAGTCTGTCCGTCTGCTGCGGTGATCGTGAATAATTTCACCGCGCAGTTTTTATAGGATGCAAGTGGGTTTCCGGAACGTGATAAGGTCAATAATTGTTTTCCGTTCGATGCATCGGCTACCCATTGCATTCCGGGAACCGTGCTGGAAGAAAAATAATCGATGAAATATTTTTTGTCGGAAGAAAAAATTGCGTTGTGTGTTCCGGGATCATTGGTAAGTTTTTTAACCTGTGGCGCAGCAGGATCGAGTGATGCTGCGTAGATCTGTTTATCGCAGGTGTTCAACGGGGCGCCCTGGAAAAATATCCATTTCCCTTTTGCATCGAATCCATAAACATCGGTCACTTCCATTCCCATTCTCAGTTTCAGAACAGAAACTTCAATGGTCTTCGTGAGATCGGAAATTATTTTTCCGTCAGTTGTGCAGAGTAATAGATGATCGAGCCCTTCCGGATTTTCTTCCGAACACAATTGCCTCTGCCAGATGAATTCATCGTCATGCCCTGGAATAAAAACGAGCGGATGCATGGGATGAACATATTTCGGATCGGTTTCTTCGAATAAAGTTTTTTCAAATTCACCTGTCTCTGCATTATAACGATTCAACCACAAATGATTCTGATCGCGATTAAGAACAGAAATGTAAACATGTTTGTTGTCGGGACTCCACGCAATATTTGTGAGGTACTGATCTTTCGGTTCACCGGTTTTCAGGAAAACAGTTTGCGAAGTATTGACATTGAAAATTCCAACAGTAACCTGGTGCGAAGTTGCGCCCGCCATCGGGTACTTGATCACGCTCATGCTTGCAGGTTGCGTGGTAAGATCGTAGATCGGGTAATCGGTTACCATGGTCTGATCCATTCTGTAAAATGCAAGTAAATTCCCTGATGGCGACCAGAACGTTCCTTTTGTAATTCCGAATTCTTCGCGGTGAACGGATTTTCCATTGACAATATTAATGTTGTCATCTTTTGTAACGGGAAGTTTCAGATAAATATTATTGCCAGTTAATTTATTCACATAAAGATTATTTGCGATCGTGTAAGCGATGTTCCCGCTCTTCGACGACTCGTCCATGTTCTCCACAGTTTTATCTCCCGCGAGTGATAATATTTTTCCGCTGAGTGATTTCTTTTTTACATCATAGGTATAACGCGAACTTTTGGCGTCGAATGTAAAAGTGGAAGAGGACGTCCATGTGATCGAAGGAAAAGATTCGAGTTTATTTTCGCGGAAGAAAGCAAATTTATTATTGAGATCATCGAGCGAAAGAATGGTATTTGTTTTTGAAGAACCCGTTCCATGAATGGAAACAAGTGTTTCCGAATTATTTTCTTTCAGAATATAATATTCATCATCCGTTCCCGGGATCCAGTTGAGTTGTTCGAGATTGGAAGGATACAACCCGGTGTAATAGCCGAAAACTGCATCGCGCACAGTTAACATTTTATCCTGTGCGAAGAGTGAAACGGAAACGAAAGTGAGTGAGAGAAGAATTGATTTTTTCATGGTGATTGTGAATTGAAATTTTGAAATTAAAGATCAGAGCGAGATGATTCCTTCTATAGCAGATGCTTTTTTGTAAATGTCAATGACCGATTCGGCCGAGAGCATGACTTGTTTCGATGTGATGCTGGTGTATTTTCCATTGGAAGAAGGATGAAGCGAAATTTCTGCATCGTCTTCGAAGAAACCCTGCACGATCGCTATTTTCTGGTTGTTGGATGGAATGATGAATTTGAACATGTAAACCTGGGGCCAGGAATTCTTTTCCAGTTTCATTTTCAGCTCATCGAAGTTAAATTCAGCCATACGCCGGTTAGTTGTTCAAAGATAGCTAACAGGGGGGAGGATTACGAATCATACAAATATGCGGATTACAGAAAGGGTGGTTCGTTGGATTTTGATTAAGTATTTGTTTCAAATTTTTTTTCAATCTGTAATCTGTATCCCGCAAGATCCGTAATTCTCCCTACAACAGGCCATCTAATCTTCTGCGATCCTTTTTTGTAGGGCGGCCTTTGCCGGTGAAGAAAACAGGAGGCCCCATTTCTTTCATCATTTTCAATCGCTCATATTCTTCCGGAGAAGTGAGGTCATCATAAAAATCTTTTGCAACTTTTCCCGCGATGCGATTCTTCGGAAAATCTTTTACACGGATAGTTTTTGTAATCACACCCGATTTAAAATTTATTTCGTCCCCGGCTTTTATTTCTTTTGAAGCTTTTGCCGCTTCACCGTTCATTTTTATTTTTCCTCCTTTGCACGCGTTCGATGCATGCGTTCTCGTTTTGAAAATGCGCACACACCAAAGCCATTTGTCTAACCGCATAGATTACAGATATATTGATTACAAATTACAGATTAATTGTTTTCAACCGGAGCGGTCGTTGCTCAATTTGTAATGGAGTAATCTGTAATTCAGTCTTTGTATATTGGGGCACTATAAAAAATATGGAGATCATTCCCGGCACGATCATCGATCACGAACATTATGGCAAAGGGAAAGTCATGGAAGAAAAAAATTTTTCCTGGCTGATCGATTTCGGTAAACGAGGTGTTATAGAAATTGTAAAACGGAATGCTGATCTGCTTACGCTCGTTGCATTGCCCGGCGAAGAAAAAAATAAAAATCAAATTGACATGGAAGAACTGGAAAGAACATTACGCAAAGTACTCGAAGACTACAGCGATATTTCAATGAACATTGAGCTCGGTGGAAAATGGGAAGGAGGAACACTCCTCATGCAGCCAGCCGACACTTCGCTCAAACCGAAAGAAATTCCGATCGAAACTTTTTTTCATAAGATCGTCATGCTGCGCGACCGCCTGCGTGTGCTCGAACAGAAGATCAACGCGCACGCGAAACTTTCTGACGAAGAAAAAGTGGATATGCAGCAATACATCACAAAAATTTATGGATCGCTTACTACGTTCAATGTTCTTTTCAGGAATAAGGAAGATCAGTTTGAAGGAGAAAAAACAGAAGGCAGTAAACAGTAGGCAGTTGTTAGCGGCAGAAGAAAATTAACGACTCATTTATTTTTCTTTTCTTTTTCTTTCTTTGCATAAATAATTTTCTCGAGGTAAATATCCATCTCCATCAACTGCACAGGGGAAACCACTCCGTTCTTTTCTGTTTTTGAATATTTGAATTTCCATCCGTCCATGTGTTTGTAGTAATGCGCCTCGCGTGATGTATCGGAAGGAACGAGTTTTATTTCTCCTTCCGGAGTAATCTTCCATTTCCCATCTGCAGTTTTTTTAGCTGAGTTTCTGAAAGTGGAATCGGCGCCGGTAATGAAAGTGCTGTCGGCTTTAAGCAGCAAGAAAGAAACAGAAGTTCCTTTTTCACCGGCATCCACAAGGAATTTCCATTTGCCAACATAAGTAGAATCTGTTTGAGAATGGAGAATGGAGAATGGAAGGAGGAGAAATAAGAATAGAAACTTTTTCATGAATAAGGTATTTGCCGGTAAACTTATCTGTAGATCAGTTCTGATTTGTAATCCGTATATCCTGCCCGACTTCGTCATTCAGGCGGGCGTGAAATCTGTAATCCTCCCTCCCGGAATTCTTATTTTATCTGCCTCGTTTTCTTTTTGCTTTTGGAATTATTTTCTCAAGATAAATATCAAACTGCATCTCCATAACGGCGACAGGATAAGTCTGTCCATGCCTTTCGTTCAGGCAATAATGGAATTTCCAGTGATCGACATGTTCGAAATAATGCGTTTCCAGCGTTGTGTCTTTCGGAATGAGAATGATTTCTCCCTTTGAATTAATTTTCCACATTCCCGTCGCCATTTGTTTACTGAGGTCTTTAAAGCTGGAATCAGATCCGGATACGAACGTACTATCACTCTTGAGATCCAGGTATGAACTTCTGCTGCTTTCGTCTGCGACCACCGTGCACGTCCATTTGCCAACAAAAGTGGAATCGGTCTGCGCATTGAGAATGGAGTCCCGAAACATCGGGAGGAAGAAGAATGTGGAGAAAAGCAGAAAATATTTCATGTCAGGGATGTTGCGATAAGAAATGTAGTGATTACTTATCGAAAACGAAAATCATGGGTAGTGGGTCAGTTTGAAAATTCTTAGCGCCTTAGCGTCTTTGCGGTTTAATAAAAGAATGGTTTAGGAACCGCGAAGGCGCCAAGGCGCGAAGTTGAATCGGAAAAGAGCAAACTGAGCCACTACCAAATCATGTGGAATGTGAGATCCGTAGATTAGATCAATCTGTAATCTGTATTCTCCGTAGAAAATCCGTAATCCTCCCCCTTCACAGTTATCTCGCCAGAGCAAATTTTTCCGTTGCCATTTCTTCTATCGCTTTTCCTATTGCAAGACATGCAGTAGCAGCCGGAGACGGAGCGTTCAGAACGTGGATCGCATTTTTATTGGTTTCAATTTTAAAATCATCGATCATGTTTCCCTCGCGTGAGAGCGCCATTGCGCGTACGCCACTGCGCGAAGAAACGATGTCGTCTTTTTCGAGTGAAGGAATAAGTGTGCGTAATCGTTTCAGGAAAAATCTTTTTGAGAATGCACCACGGTATTCATCGAAACCGAATTTCATATTCTTCGCAAAGAATTTCCAGGTGCCGCCGAAACCGAAAGCGGAAAATGTATCGCGGAAACTGAAGGATGTTTTTCCATAACCTTCGCGCTTGAAAACAAAAACTGCGTTCGGCCCGCATTCCACCCCGCCATGAACCATGCGCGTGAAATGCACACCGAGAAAAGGATACTTCGGATTCGGAACAGGATAAATGAGATGATTCACTTTTTTCATTCCTTTTTCCGTGAGATCGTAATAATCGCCGCGAAATCCCACGATCGCCGCGTCTGACTTTGCTCCTTCTTTTTTTGCGAGACGATCGCTTTGCAATCCACCGCAGGTAACAATATATTTTGCATTAAAAATTCCTTTGTTCGTAATGATGTCGGTGGAATTTTCTTTGTGCACAAAATCTTTCGCTTCGGTGGAAAGAAAAATTTTACTTCCCTCAAATTGTTTTTCGATCAGCTCACCGAGTTTCACCGTTACTGCCGGAAAATCAATGATGCCCGTGCAGCCCACGCGTATGCCCGCGATACCTTCGGCGAACGGTTCAATTTCTTTTATTCTTTTTTTGTCAATGAGTTCGAGATCTTCCACGCCATTCGCCACGCCGTTGTTGTACACTTTATTCATGTGCGCGAGCTCGCTCTCGTGCGTGGCAACAATTAATTTTCCGCAAATGTCGATCGCGATTTTATGTTCTTTGGCGAACGCAACGATCTCCCTTCTCCCGTCAACGCAGGTTTTCGCTTTGTAAGAACCGGGCTTGTAATAAATTCCTGAATGTATCACTCCGGAATTATGTCCCGTCTGGTGCGGAGAAAGATGATCTTCTTTTTCAAGCACCGCAACTTTCAGATGAGGATGACGAAGATTGATCTTGTACGCCGCTGCTAAACCGACACATCCTCCTCCTACAACGATCACATCGAACGAATGATTTTCTGCGCTCACAAAAAATGATTTGTGCAAAGATATGAATCACGGCCAGTATGAATTCATTTTCGTAAATTTGTTCATCATGAAACAGGTCACGGTATCCATTGATGATTCAAAATATAAATTCTTCCTCGAATTGATGAAGAGTCTCGGTTTTGTTCACGTATCAGAAAAGAAACCGGTGAATAAACAGAAAGAAAAACTTGTTCAGGATGTAGTGACCGGAATGATGGAAGCGAAGCAGGCAGCGAAGGGAAAGTTAAAATCAAGATCAGCACAAAAATTCCTGAATGAATTATAAGGTTGAAGTACTTCCTTCATTTGAAAGAGAAGCCAAACGACTTTATAAAAAGTATCGCTCCATAAGGAAGGATCTTTCGCAACTTGTTATTGCTCTTGAAACAAATCCGGTTCAGGGTACGCCTTTGGGAAATGGCTTCTATAAAGTGCGTATGGCAATTTCAAGTAAAGGAAAAGGAAAAAGCGGCGGCGCAAGAGTGATTACATTGGTCAGGGTGGTATCCCGCACAGTTTACCTCGCTGCTATTTATGATAAATCGGAACGGGCAACAATTTCTGACGCCGAATTGAAATTCATTGCTGATCAAATAAAATAATCTCCGGAAATGCTATTACAAAACGATCTTATTTTAAAAGCAGCTCGCGGCGAAAAAACAGAACGCACTCCCGTGTGGCTGATGCGGCAGGCGGGAAGAGTGTTGCCCGAATATCGCGAGGTGAGAAAAAAGATCGGAGGATTCATTGAACTGGTAAAAAATCCGGAACTCGCTGCAGAAGTTACCGTGCAGCCGGTGGACATTCTCAAAGTAGATGCGGCAATTATTTTTTCTGATATACTCGTTATTCCCGAAGCGATGGGACTTCCTTACAAAATGGTGGAAGCGCGCGGGCCGTGGTTTGAAAAAACGATTTCTTCGAAAGAAGATATCGACAAACTGAAAATTGCCAATGGGGAAAATGATCTCTCGTACGTGTGCGATGCGATCAGAATTGCGAAAGAAGCGCTGGGCGGCAGAGCTCCGCTCATAGGATTTGCCGGTGCACCGTGGACGATTCTCGCTTACATGGTGGAAGGAAGCGGATCAAAAACTTTTTCGAAAGCGAAAAAATTTCTTTACACGCAGCCGCTACTTGCGCATGAGTTGCTCGAAAAAATTTCCATTTCAACTATTCATTACTTAAAAGCGCAGATAAAAGCAGGCGCCGATATGGTGCAGCTTTTCGATTCGTGGGCGGGAATTCTTTCACCGGAAATGTATCGCGAATTTGCTTTGCGTTTTATTTCTGAGATCTGTGATGAGATCAGTCCGCTTGCTCCTGTAACTGTTTTTGCAAAAGATGCGCATTTCATCCGCGAAGAACTCGGAAAAATAAATTGTGATGTGATCGGCCTCGACTGGACGATGGAAGCAGCGGAATCGAGAAAAATCATTGGAGAAAATAAAACTTTGCAGGGGAATGCCGATCCGTGTTTGCTGTACGCCGATGAAAAAACAATTGTGGCTGAAACAGAAAAAATGCTGCGTGCGTTTGGCCCGCAAAAACATATTGCCAATCTCGGCCACGGATTGTATCCCGATATGGAAAAAGAAAAAGTGAAGTTGTTCGTGGAGACGGTGAAGAATTATAAATGGTAATTTTTTTTCAAAAAAAGCAGGACGATGTGAATTTAATGAACCGGACCAACATCACTAGCCCTGATACCGCAACTGGCTCCGACATTGCGGTAGCAGGACAGGAGCACGCCCGATCCCCATTGCAATCGCATTCGGGCGGGCGGGCAACTTTGATGA
This sequence comes from Bacteroidota bacterium, assembly GCA_016194975.1. Taxonomy (NCBI): domain Bacteria; kingdom Pseudomonadati; phylum Bacteroidota; species Bacteroidota bacterium. The sequence continues at coordinate 267,667 of JACQAM010000007.1, read as the reverse complement.
ACTGCTGTTGCGCTCCTGATTATTATTTGCAAAAATCAATTGACTCCGTAATTGAAATTTGCAGTTAATACTTCTGTAAAACTTTGTGATGCTCATTTTGCAACGACTCTTGCACGGAATGTTCTTCTGGTTATTTTTGACGGAAACAAAAAAATCCCCGATGAAAAATTTTCTCCTGTGCGCAATTCTTTTTCTCCCCGCAATTCTTTTTTCGCAGAACACACAAACAGTGCGCGGAAAAATTGTCGATCTCGAATCGAAGTCGCCATTGCCGGGAGTGATCGTAACGCTGATGAAAGATTCGAGCGTGGTAAAAGGAGGCGCGTCTGACTTCGACGGAAATTACCGGATAGATAATGTAGAGGTGGGACGATACACACTCGTTTTCAAATATGCGGGATACAAACCGACGTCCATCCCCGACGTGATCGTGAATTCGGGAAAAGAAAATGTGATCGATGTGGAACTCGAACAATCTGCAGTGACGAAAGAAGAAGTAGTGATTACCGGAACGAACAGGGAAGGAACGGTGAATGATATGAGTACCGGAAGCGGAAGAATGTTTTCGGTGGAAGAAACGAATCGTTACGCGGGCAGTCGCGGCGACCCTGCGCGCATGGCGAGCAACTACGCGGGTGTGCAGGGCGCAGATGATTCGCGAAACGACATTGTGGTGAGAGGAAATTCTCCAATGGGAGTTTTGTGGAGACTGGAAGGAGTGGATATTCCGAACCCGAATCATTTTGCGGTGGAAGGAACAACAGGAGGTCCAGTGAGTATTTTAAATAATAAAACGCTTGCCAATTCCGATTTTTTCACCGGCGCATTTCCGGCGGAGTATGGAAATTCTGTTGCTGCGGCTTTCGATCTGCGAATGAGAAACGGCAACAATGAAAAATATGAATGGACGGGACAATTCGGATTTCTCGGAACGGAATTAGCGGGAGAAGGGCCGATCAATAAAACAAAAGGTTCTTCTTTTCTTGTTACGTACCGTTATTCCACGTTGAAATTATTTGAAGCAGCGCATATTCCCATTGGGACAGGAGCTGTTCCGAATTATCAGGATGGCGCATTCAAATTAAATTTCCCAATGAAAAAGGGCGGAAATATTTCCATGTTCGGAATTGGTGGCGCGAGTAAGATCAGCATCATCGTGAGCCAGTATAAAAATCCTGCTGATGAATTGTATGGTGTGGATAACCGCGATCAGTATTTCAATACAGGAATGGGAGTGGCCGGAATTGTTTATTCAAAACCAATTAATGAGAATACGTATTTCAGAATGGTGGTTGCCGGAAGCACGCGTTATTCGGCAGCGCATCATAATCTCGTTTGGAGAGACACCACCTTCGCTCTCGATTCGATCACGCCGAAAATGGGATACCGGAATTCGGAAGATCGTTTCTCACTGAATTTTTATGTGACGAAAAAAATAGGAGTGAAGAATGTGATCAAAGCGGGAATGTTCAACGACCTGTTCATCAATAATCTTCTGGATTCTATTCACGATGAGCAGGCGAATATTTTTTACAACCGGCAGAATTATTCCGGAAGCGCGTTTCTCATTCAGCCCTACGTTCAGTGGAAATACAAACCGAATGATAAAGTAACTTTCAATGCGGGAGTACACGGACAATACTTTACGCTCAATGGAAGTTACGCAGTAGAGCCGCGATTAGGAATGCGTTGGAGCATCAATGAAAAACAATCCATCAACGTGGGTGCGGGATTGCACAGCCAGATGTTGCCGGCGTATATTTATTACACGCACCAGGAATCGAATCTGCAGCCGTACGACCTTCATAATAAAAATGTGGGCTTCATGCGCAGTGCGCATGCGATACTGGGTTACGATATTTCCATAGCGAAGAACATGCGCATAAAAGTGGAAACGTATTACCAGTATTTGTACGATGTGCCGGTGGAGAAAACAAGTTCTGCATTTTCTGTGTTGAACCAGGGCAGCGGTTTCAGCCGGTTTTTTCCCGGCGACCTGGTGAATGCGGGAACCGGTTACAACATGGGAGGCGAATTGACCGTGGAGAAATTTTTCAGCAGGAAATTCTTTTTCATGTCTACTGTTTCTGTTTTTGATTCGAAGTACAGGGGAAGCGATGGCATTCTGCGCAATACGGATTTCAATACGCATTACGCGGTCAATCTTCTGGGTGCGCGCGAATTCAAACTGAATGATAAGCAAACGCTGGAGACGGGATTGAAACTGACGATGGCCGGAAAAAGATATTACACGCCGGTGGATACGGCTGCATCCCGCCTGGCGAATGATATGGTGCTGGATGAGAAACTGACAAATACAAAACAATTTTCTTCCGGCTATTTCCGTCTCGATGCAAGGGTTGTGTGGAAATACAACACCAAAAGTATGACGCATGAGATCGGGCTCGACCTGGTGAACATCACGAACAATAAAAATACTCTCGGCCTCACGTATTCGCCCAACCCGCTTCATCCGGCGAATGATCCTACGGTGGTGCAATATCAATTGGGATTTCTTCCGTTGTTCTATTATAAAATCGATTTCTGACCGGTGAAGTCTGTTGCGGTTTATTGTGGTTCATCAACGGGAAATAATCCTGTTTACAAAAGCGCGGCGCACCATCTCGGAAAAATTCTTGTCGAAAAAAATATCCGTCTTATTTACGGAGGAGGAAGCATCGGGTTGATGGGCGTGGTTGCTGATTCGGTTCTGCAGCGTGGGGGAGAAGTAATCGGGGTGATCCCGGATTTTCTGCACGTGAAAGAAGTGCGGCATGAAAATCTTACACAAATGCACGTCGTGAATTCCATGCATGAAAGAAAATCGCTCATGGAAAAATTAGCAGACGCGTTCATTGCCTTGCCGGGAGGTTACGGAACGATGGATGAATTTTTCGAGATGCTCACCTGGGCACAACTCGGATTGCATAACAAACCGCTTGGAATTTTAAATGTGAATGGATTCTACGATCCATTCATTGCTCAATTAGATGTGATGGTGAAAGAAAAATTTCTCAGCGAAAAAAACCGGGCGCTGGTGATCGAAGATGGTGAACCGGAAATTCTCCTGAAGAAAATCCTCGAAGCTAAACCGGTTTCAGAAAAAAAATGGATGGAAAGAGGGCAGGAATAAATTCGAAGATTTGAAATTCGAGATTTGAATTTTGGTTTTCATTCAGCAAACGAAGCAATATTCAAATCTCAAATTTTCAAATTCTATAAAGCGATCCAGTTCACCGGCTGATTATTATCCTGCATCAGCAGAAAATTCGTTTTGGAAAAATGGCGGCATCCGAAAAATCCATTCGCAGAAAACGGAGAAGGATGTGCTGCTTCCAGGATGTGATGTTTCGTAGTATCGATGAGTGGTTTTTTATTCTGCGCGTGTCTTCCCCATAGAATAAAAACTATGCCGCTTCTTCTCTCGGAAAGATTGCGGATAACGCTGTCTGTAAAATCTTCCCATCCCTGTGCCTGGTGTGATGCGGGCGTGTGTGCGCGCACGGTAAGAGTTGTGTTCAGCAACAGCACTCCCTGTTTCGCCCAACCGGAAAGATCGCCGGTACGCGGATATGGAACATTCAGATCTTTCTGCATCTCTTTGAAAATATTCACCAGTGATGGCGGATGTTTTATCCCTGTAGAAACAGAAAAACAAAGTCCGTTCGCTTGTCCCGGTCCGTGATAAGGATCCTGCCCGAGAATCACCACTTTCACTTGCTCGAATGGTGTGTTATTGAGCGCAGCAAAAATGAGCGGGCCTGGAGGATACACTGAGAATTGTTGTTTTTCCTCAGTGAGAAAATTTCTCAGCGTCTGAAAATAGGGCTTCTGAAATTCATCGTTCAGAATTTGCTTCCAGCTTTCTTCGATCTGGATAGTGGGTTGTGCAGTTGTACTCATGATCAAATGATGTTTCTGTATCAGTATAAAAGGACGAGTATCCGAAAAAGTAAATCCCGAAAAAGCCGGGCAGCAAATGTAGTATTTTGACTCTGTTAATAAAAAAAATGAACAAATCTTTGGAGGATGGGGTTGCTTCAGATACTTTTGCATAGTATTTGTAAAACATTCGGCAATCACATTTAACCTAAACCAATGAAAAAGATCATCATCGCATTAGCCCTTATTTCCTGTTCAGGTATTTTCTTTGCTTCGTGCAAATCAAAACAGAATTGTGATGCATACAAAAGCAGCACTCCTGCGCATCACAAACTGAACCAGGCAAATTACTGATCGGAAACAAGATCATAGATTCATCCTGCCATTTTCATGGCGGGATGTTTTTTTTTACCATTGAAACGTCACGTCCTGTTTGATATCAGGGTGCAGGCTTTTTGCTACAGGGCAGGTGAGAGCTGCGTTTTCCAGTAATCGTTTCTGTTCGCTGTTTAATTCCAGAGCCGGCATTTTCATTTCCACTTTTATTCCCGTCACTCTCCGCGGATCTGTTCCCATGAATTTACTGATGGAAACTTTTGTTCCCCGAAGATCGATCTGGTGTCGTGCGGCAATAATGCCCATGATAGTAAGCATACAGCTTCCGAGAGAAGTTGACATCAGATCAGTTGGAGAAAAAGCTTCGCCTTTTCCGTTATTGTCGGGCGGGGCATCGGTGATAATGACTTTTCCCGATCGTAAATGAACCGCTGTTGTGCGTAATTCCCCGGAATATTCGATATCTGAAATGTGCATACGAAAAGTTTTTTCAGTAGAAATGTTGTAAATTTGAAGAACTCTCAAATGTAATTCTAAATGCGTCGTTTCCTTTTATCTTTTTCCGGAGTTTTATTGACAGGAATTCTGTTCGCGCAGGTGGAAACGCAAACGGTGAAAGTGAATGCGAATATTTACGACGACACGAAACTTCTTTATCGCAACGAGGCTACTTTCGGTTTCCTCGTTCATACGAATGGATTAGGATTGAATTATCGCCGTGCATGGCATGTTACAGCAATGAAAAAACGTGTGGTGGAAGTGGAGATGGTGAATTATCGCCACCCGAAAGAAACAAAAGTGGTGAATCCTTATGTTGATAATCCGAAAGGTTATTATTACGGAAAACTCAATTCGGTTTTTATTCTCCGCTCCGGTTTCGGTTACCAGAATGTGATCTTCACCAAACCGGAAAAGAACGGCGTGGAAATACGTTACGTTGCTTTTCTCGGAATTTCACTCGGACTTGCCAAACCGGTTTACCTCGATATTCTGAAAGATAATCCTGCACCAAACGGACAACGAATCATCGTCACGGAACGTTACGATCCAACGAAACATTTCGTGGATAATATTTACGGACGCGGGCCTTTCCTTCGTGGTGTGGGTGAAACAAAAATTTATCCGGGCCTTTATGGAAAATTCGGATTGAATTTCGAACACGGAACGTTGGATACTGATGTTCGTTTCATTGAAACCGGCGTCATTCTCGATGCTTATCCGAAAGTGATCCCGCTTATGGCGTATGATCACAATCACCAGTTTCTTCTTTCGCTTTATATCAATTTCTCTTTCGGCGCCAAGTGGTACTGATCTTTCATGGAAAATTCAGAGAAGAGTGATGTGGCTGAAATTGTCCGCGTGAAAAAACCGGACTGGCTCCGGGTGAAACTTCCTGTTGGAGAAAATTATCTTCATGTACGCAAGCTCGTTGATGAGCATAAACTTCATACCATTTGCGAAAGCGGAAATTGTCCGAACATGGGCGAATGCTGGGGCGCAGGAACAGCAACGTTCATGATCCTCGGAAATATCTGCACACGCTCGTGCGGATTCTGCGCAGTTGCAACCGGCCGTCCTCTTGCTGTTGATTATGATGAACCGGCGCATGTTGCAGAATCAGTGCGGCTGATGAAGGTGAAACATTGCGTGATCACTTCTGTCGATAGAGATGAACTCCCCGATGGCGGATCTATTATCTGGGCAGAAACGATCAAAGCTGTTCGCAGAATAAGTCCGGGTACAACTATTGAAACGCTCATTCCGGATTTCAAAGGAGAAAAGAAAAATATTCAGCGCATTGTTGATGTGATGCCTGAAATTGTTTCGCACAACCTGGAAACAGTTCATCGCCTCACGCCCCAGGTGCGCATACAGGCGAAATACGAACGCAGTCTCGATGTGCTGAAATTTCTCAGCGACAATGGATGCAAAACAAAATCAGGATTGATGCTCGGCCTGGGAGAAACAAAAGAAGAAGTAGAAACTGCAATGGATGATCTGTTGAATGCCGGAGTTTCTATTCTCACACTCGGACAATATCTGCAACCGACCAGGAAACATCTTCCGGTAAAAGAATTTATTCACCCCGACAGTTTCGCTGCCTGCAAAAAAACTGCACTGGAAAAAGGTTTCCGTTATGTAGAAAGCGGCCCGCTCGTGCGGAGTTCGTATCACGCTGAAAAACACATCTGAAAAACGAACCCTTCGTTTAAATTTCAATTTGATTTCCAGAATTATTTCACTACTTTTGATTATCCCCGATTTTAATCATCCCCCCTTATCGCAATAGGAGTTTGCGGCTGAAAATTTGGTTTTGTTGTTCATTCAAAAAGACTTAGTTTTGGATGCTTAACTAAAACCCTGTTCTGAATAATTCAGAATAGAAATATTAATGAGGGATTCAAAAAAACTTTCACCAATGAAACGAAACAGACTCGTTCTGGCCGGGATCGGTATTGCTGCAACCGCACTGGCTGTTTTAACCACTTACTCTTTCAGAAAAGATAATGGCTCGCTCTATCGCCCTTCTCACGAATTCGAAGTTGGTAATTCGGATGGAGATGCTCAAGATGCGAATGGCGCGATAAAATGGATGTTTGATATCAAAAAAAATCCTGCAACCGGTCAGCTCGATTACCAGGCAATGATTGATGTGGCAGATCGCGCTAATCAGGCGATCACTGCATCTCGTACCGGTGGACCACAGGCAACTGCTTCCACAGCTTCATGGACCGAACTTGGTCCCGATAATATCGGTGGCCGTACACGTGCTATACTTTTTGATAATCTTGATCCTACTCACCAGCACATGTGGGCAGGTGGAGTTGGTGGTGGACTTTTTGAATCCAATGATGGAGCGAATAACTGGCACCGTTGTGCACCTTTCTTCAATTTATCCGGTGTTGTTATTTCAATAACCACCATTGCTCAGGGCCCAACAGGAATTCTTTATGTTGGAACCGGCGAAGATAATTTCTACGGTGCTTATGCAACAGGTTCCGGCGGATTACTCGGCGGTGGAATTTATTCTTCCAGTGATGATGGATTGACCTGGACACATCTTGCATCGACTAATGTTACCCCGGTTAATTCTTCTTCTTCAGCATGGGCAGCAGTCGATAAAATTGTTGTTGATCCGAATGATGCTCTGCACATTTTTGTGGGAATGAATAAAGGATTCCGTTATTCTATTGATGGTGGAGTTACGTTTACTCAACCTGCAAGCACAGCACAAAATATTCCCTGCACTGATGTTGATCTTGGCGCAGCCGGAACAGTTATCGCTACCTGCAACAAGAAACCCTATGTTTCTACTGATAATGGTTTGACATTTACCAATCACGGAACAACTGCTTTCGGATGGCTGACTACTTCTCTTGTAAGAACAGAGATCGCTGTTGCTCCTTCTGATCCGAATTATGTTTATGCTTTTTGTGCAAGCTCTTCGAACGGCGGACTTGCCGGGATGCTTGTTTCAATTAATGGAGGTATGAATTGGACAATTGTAACAGGTGCAGGAAACGCACAGTTCGATCCGTTCAACCAGTCGCAGGGACAGTATGATAATGTAGTTGCTGTTGATCCCAACAATAAAATGCGCGCAATCTTCGGTGGAGTTGAATTATGGGAATGGAATATGACGAGTACAAGTCCTATTGCCGGACAATGGAGCAGGATCGCTCTTGAATTTCCTGATTCACCTTTCAATCCCTGGTATGTTCATTCTGATAAACATTCCATCGTTTTCCATCCAAGCGCTGCAGGAGAATTTTTCATTGGTACAGATGGTGGAATTTTCCGCACCATAAATAATGGTTCCACCTATACGCAAATGAACAAAGGGTATGATGTTACACAATGTTATTCCGTAGCACCTGATATGCTCGATGGTACGCGCACGATGGCGATCTCCGGCAATCAGGATAACGGCACGACTTACATTGACGGATCAGGATATCCCGATCCAATGTGGGCTTCATCTATAAATGGTGGTGACGGAGCGGAGTGTGAAACTTCATTCCTGAATGGTTATGCTTGTTTCAGTACCATTTATTATGGCTCACTCGCGCGTTCCAATAATCGCGGACAGAGTTCGGCAAGTTTCTATTCTTCGAAGATCACATCTCAGTCTGGTTTTGGAACTGCGTCCTTCGCAAGTTTCATTACTCCCATCCGTTTGTGGGAAAGCACGAATGATCTGTTGAGCGGAGATACGATCCGTGTTATTAACCGCACAAATCTGAACAGTTCTACAATCACCGATGGTGTTGCAGCTACTTACACAGGAACAGTAAGCATTCCAATTAATGCTATTCCTGCCGGAGTCCTTGATACGAATACAGCAATGGTCAAGATCACCGGCCTCGATTCGGCCACCACTACCAATGGAGTCCTCTCAGGAACCGCTACCGGATTTATTCATGGTGATGGTTCTTATTCTGTAACATTCAACACCGTTCCTCCGGCAAATAAGGTCATTAAAATTTATTACGATGGAATTTTCACAGCAGGAACTACCTTCTTTGTGAATTCAAATGTGCAGGGAAAAGTCATCAGTCATCTCAGCGCTTTGCAGGTAAATCCCGGCGACACCGTAAAAATTCAGGATGTAATACAGTCGCGCTTCGCAGTTGGATTTACAAGTGATCATGGAATATGGATCACACGCAGGCCAATAGATTTTTCTGTTTCTCCGGAGTGGCTTAAGATTGGCGGAACACACTCTACTCCGAATTCGTATGCCGGGGAGTGTGAAAAATTAGCATGGTCTGTCGATGGAAATTCTTTGTTTGCGTCAACCGGTAGCGGAACACTTTACCGTTTCGATAATGTTTCCCAGGCGTTGGATTCTGCAACCGGATATGTTGATAATGGTTCCGCCGCAAATCCAGGATGCAAAGTAAAATGTCATCTCATCGGAAATTTTTCCGGACGTTACATCTGCGGACTTGATGTGGATCCAAATAATCCTGGCCGCGTTATCGTTTCTCTCGGTAACTACGGAATGACACAGTATGTTTATTTATCAACTACTGCTGACACTGCAACCTCCACTGCAAATGCGGGGTGGGTTGACAAAACAGCGAACCTTGATAACATTGGTGGCGCTCCTGTTTACACAATTTGTTTTGATAAATACACAGCGAACCGTGTGCTTGCGGGAACAGAACATGGAATGTTTGAAACCACCAACATCACAGCAGCATCGCCAACGTGGGCTACTGCAATGACCGGCCTCGATAATGTTGCTGTGTTCATGATCCGCCAGCAACGCTGGGATCCATGGTTGGTACCTAATTCAGGATGTTTTTATATTGGAACACATGGACGTGGAATATGGCGCGACGATTCAAGCTGGCAGGGGCCAATGAATGGAATCAATGATCCTCAACCGATCCCCGGTAACAATTCCACTTCTCATAACAAAGACCTGAAAGTATTCCCGAATCCTGTAGGTGATGAAGCTTTCGTGAATGTGAATATTCCTTTGAATGGAAATGTGATCCTCCAGGTTTACGATCTCAACGGAAATCTTATTTCTTCTGAAGAACATGATGATATGATGGCCGGCATTACCAACATCCGTTTTGAAACCAGTGAAATGGCGAAAGGAACTTATCTCGTTACGATCATCGAGAATAGCCGTCGTGTAGGTACAGGACGTTTCATAAAAATGAATTGATCGGTAAAAAGAATTTTCAACGGACCCGTTCTGAAAGGAGCGGGTTCTTTTTTTTAAAGATAACTTTGAAAGAAAAAAAATGAAACCAATTCGCGTTGCAATAAACGGATTCGGCCGCATCGGGCGCGTAAGCCTGCGTGTGATCATGGAGAGAAAAGACATCGAAGTGGTTGCGATCAATGATCTTACCGACAGCCGCACACTCGCCCATTTATTGAAATACGATTCTGTTCACAGAAAATTTCCGGGAACAATTACCGCAGAAGAAAATGCGATCATCGTGAATGGAAAAAAAATCCAGGTCACCGCAGAAAAAGATCCTGCAAAATTACAGTGGCAAAAATTTGAAACAGATATTGTCATTGAATCGACCGGAAAATTCCTGGATGGAAAAAGTGCCGAACTTCATCTAAACGCAGGAGCGAAAAAAGTAATTCTGTCGGCGCCTGCGAATGACAGCGAGATCAAAGCGATCGTCATGGGTGTTAATGATTCTATCCTCGATAAAAACGACCGTATCATTTCCAACGCATCCTGCACTACGAATTGCGCAGCGCCCATGATCAAAGTGCTCGACGATCATTGGGGAATTGAAGACGGTTACATCACTACGGTTCACTCCTACACGGGCGATCAGCGCCTGCATGATGCGCCACACAAGGACCTGCGGCGTGCGCGCGCGGCAGCGGTGTCGATGGTGCCCACTTCAACCGGTGCAGCAAAAGCGATCACAAAAATATTTCCGCATCTCGATGGAAAACTCGGCGGCTGTGGAATACGCGTTCCTGTTCCCGATGGGTCGCTCACCGACATTACCTGCGTTCTGAAAAAAACAGCGAGTGTGAAAGAAATAAATTCTGCATTTAAAATTGCCGCAGGTGGTACGCTGAAAAATATTCTCGAGTACACGGAAGATCCGATCGTGTCCATCGATTGCGTAGGAAATCCGCACAGTTGTTTGTTTGATGCGGAGTTCACTTCCATTGTGGGAAATATGGTGAAAGTGATCGGGTGGTACGATAATGAAATGGGATATTCGAACCGGCTGATCGATCTCGTGGAGAAAGCGGGAAGGTGATCAGTAAATTTCTGTTGCGTCTTTCAGGAGAACATAAAACCGATTCGATTCTTTGCGGATGTCGATCGCATTTGCATCAGTAGGTTCTTCGTAGCTGATCGTTTCGAGGGTGAGAATATTTTCTGCAACAAGATTTCCGCCGGTCATATAGAACAAAGTATTTTCTGTTGCCTGAAAAGTGCGGAGGCCTTTAACCGGAATTGTTTTGGAATAAGTTCCGAATACATCGAAGACAATAATTCCTGTTGCAGGATTATTCAGGTAAAGACGATCTCCTTTTTCCATCATGAAATCGGGTTGCAGATCGATGCCGAGTAATTGTGCAAGATTCCCGGTGCGCTGTTCAATCTGCATGTTGCGGTTGAAGCGGATCAATTCAAAATTCGCCTGGTCGTAGATCCACAATCCATTGTCGTGCGATGATGCAGCGAGAGAAGCCAAAGGAAATCCAAGCGATTCGAGCTGAACTGCATCACCGTTCTGACTCATGGTGTTGTCTAAGAATACAACCCTGTTGAAATCGCGGTAGAAAAGAACAATGCGGAGCGGATTGGTTGCATCGGCAGAAGTGATGTTGCCGAAATCTTTATTGGAAAATTCTTTCTGGAACGTGCAACTCGAATCGAATTTCCGGATGGATTCGCCATTGATGAGATAAACATTTTTCAGGTTGTCGGTCGTTATCGCTGTTGCGGTTTCTCTGATCGTGCAGGAGGGGGCGCGATCTACAAAAGAAAAAAATAACGGCATAAAAAAGATCGCGGCTATGAAAATAATTCTGCTCATCGGGATAAAGATAAAGCAAATAAAATGCCGGAATGTTATGAGGAATGAGTTATGAATTATGAGCCGGGAAAATTTAATGAGCTGAACGGAAATTTTTAGCCCCGATATACGCGCGTTCCCGATCCTGGTCGGGATGCGCGTGTAGCGGGAAGGCAGAAAATTCAAAGAACAGGCGGTGCGCTCCAAAAAAAATCATTTCAGCGCAAGAATTTCTTCTGCAATTTTCCTGTTATTCGACAAGCGTGGTACTTTGTATTGTCCGCCGAGTTTATCATGTGCTTTCATCCATTTGTAAAATGTTCCCTGCGCCAATGCGTTCACGAGCGGCAACTGAAGAATAAAATTATTGTAGCGCTTTGCTTCGTAATCGGAGTTGACCGATTTCAGTGCATTGTCGAGCAGTTCAGAAAAATAATTCAGATCGGGAGGCGCTTTTTCAAATTCAATGATCCACTCGTGCCGCCCTTTTTTTTCTTTTTCATCGAGGAAAACAGGAGCGACTGTGAATTCGCGCACAGAAGAATTTGTCTTTTCGCAGGCAATGTGCAGCGCTTTTTCCGCATTGCCGATCATCACTTCTTCGCCAAAAACATTGATGTGATTTTTTGTACGCCCGGTAATTTTAAAACGATAGGGCAGAAGAGAAGTGAACAGGATCGTGTCGCCGGTATTGTAACGCCAAAGTCCGCCAGTAGTGGAAATGACCATTGCATAATTTTTTCCGGTGATCACATCTGCGAGCGAAATTGTTTCCGGAAATTCTTTTTCCCACTCTGCTTCAGCTATGAATTCATAAAAAATTCCGTAGTCGAGCATGAGTAGTAATTCTTCCGAATCGCGCTGATCCTGTATTCCGAAAAACCCTTCGGATGCATTGTACAATTCGAGATAGTGGATATTTTTACCAATGAGATTGCGGAATGATTCGCGGTACGGAAGAAAATTGACGCCGCCATGAAAATACAATTCGAGATTCGGCCACACTTCGGAAATATTTTTTTTCGTGGTAACCTCGAGAATTTTTTTCAGCAGCACGATCATCCATGAAGGAACGCCGGCAAGGCTCACGACATTTTCATCTTTCGTGGAATCAACAATGCGTTCGAGTTTGTCTTCCCATTTACCGAGCAATGCGATCTCCGTACTCGGTGCGCGGAAAAAATCGGCCCACATGGGAAGATTCTGAATGATGATGGCAGAAACATCGCCGTTGTAGGTTTCATAATTTTCCAGCACATTCGTCTGGTGACTTCCGCCAAGCGCAAGATTTTTTCCTGTGAAAAGATTATGATCGGGATAATTGTTGCAATAAATGGTGATCATATCTTTTCCGCCGCGGTAATGACATTCGTACAGCGATTCTTCGGTGACAGGAATGAATTTGCTTTTATCATTGGTAGTTCCTGCGGATTTTGCAAACCATTTTACTTCCGTAGGCCAGAGTAAAAATTCTTCACCACGCTGCAATCGTTCGATGTAGGGTTTGAGCGAATCGTAATTCTGCACCGAAATTTTATTTTTAAAATCTTCCGGCGTTACAATGGAATCGAATCCGTGTTTCGTTCCGAATTCAGTTTCTCGTCCCGATTCGATTAATTTTAAAAACCATTCCTGCTGCACTTCATGTGGATATTTCATGAAGAGTTCGATCTGGTGAATTCGTTTCACCATCAACCAGGATGCGATGGAATTAATGAGAGGCATTTTTCGAGGTTGGTCGTTTGCTTTATTGGTCGTAGGTGGTTTGGTCGTTGATCCTTGCTAAGGCCACCATAGATGACGACCAACCACCTACGACAAAACGACGAACTATTTCGAAGAGAGCCACTTTTCAAACTGAGATAAATTCATGGCGTTCAAACAGAATTCTTTCGTGAGCATTCCTTTTCTTGCGGCGATCGTTCCCCATTTTACATCAAGTAATCCTTCTGTTTCATGCGCGTCGGGATTGATGGAGATGAGCACATTTTTTTCCATGCAATACGGGATCCACTTCCAGTCAATATCGAGGCGATAGGGATGTGCGTTCAGTTCGATGGCTACATTATTCGCAGCGCATGCGTCGATTATTTTTTTGTGATCGATTGGATACCCTTCGCGGGAGAGTAATAATCTTCCTGTAGGATGGCCGAGAATTCTTGTGAAAGGATTTTCAATTGCTTTGAGTAAACGTTGCGTCGCTTTTTCTTTTTCCATTTTAAGATTCGAATGCACAGAAGCTACAATGAAATCAAAAGTTTTCAGAATATTTTCTTCGTAATCGAGCGAGCCATCATTGAGAATGTCGGATTCAATCCCCTTGAAAATTTTAAACGGGGCCATTTTCTCATTGAGAATTTCAATTTCTTCATGCTGGCGTTCAATCCGGTCGGGTTGCAAGCCATTCGCATAAAAAGCAGATTTGGAATGATCGCATATCCCGAAATATTCAAAACCATATTTCCGGCATGCTTCCGCCATTTCTTTCAGCGTATTCATACCGTCGCTGTATTTACTGTGGTTGTGAAGATTTCCTTTCAGGTCAGAAACTTCAATGAGCGCCGGCAGTTTGTGATTTTTAGCAAGAAGAATTTCGCCGTTCCCTTCGCGCAATTCCGGTTCAATGTAATCGAGTCCGTACGACTTGTAAATTTTTTCTTCAGAAGATTCATCGAGCGAATTTCTTTTCAGTTCTTCCAGTTGTTTCAAATGTGATTCAGAAGCTGTAGTATGAAAAAGTGCGCTGTAAAAATCGGCCGGATCGCAGGAATGAATTTCTACGGGAATGTTCATCGGGTTTTCAAGTTCGGAAAGATCGATAGCATCTTCCTCAACTGCGGCGACAATTTCAATTTTATCAATGACGAGTTCTTTTCTGCGCACTGCTCCTGTGACAGAAATATTTTCAGTTTCTAATTTTTCTTTCAGGAATTCTACCGTGTCCTCCGCGAATTTTTCCACTTTGTAAAAATGAAATTTTCCTTTATTAGCCATCATGTATTCGATGGCTTTCATTACGGAATCCTGTGTTTTCTCACCGAAACCTTTCAGGTCAACAAGGCGATTCTCTTTGCATGCATATAATAATTCGCCAGGAGATTCCACGCCGAGTTCTTTCCATAGCTGCGCCACTTTTTTAGGGCCGATCCCTTTCACCGAAAGCATTTCAATCACACCATGCGGAGTTTTTTCAAGGTAATGTTGAAGTTCTTTTGTTGTTCCTGTGGTGTTGAGCTCAAAAATCTTTGCCGCAATTCCTTTTCCAACTCCTTCCACGGCTTCGAGTTCTTCCAGCGATTTTCTTTCGAGATCGACGCCCGTTTTATCAAGACGATAGGCGGCATTGGAAAGCGCCTTCACTTTGAATGGATTCTCACCGTGCATTTCCATCAGTTGTGATGTGAGTTTGAGCGAAGCTGCAAGTTCTTCTGTATTCATAAAAAAATCTTTCAGTTAATGATGTAACCGATCCCCAATGAAAAACGCAAAGAGAAAGTTGTTCCTGAACTGGCACGATAATCCTGTTCAGCAAAAAAAGGAGCGAGATCTTTTCCGCCCGAGAAATAATCTCCATGCACCATTCCGAATTCAATGTTGTGATCTATGATCGATCGATACATCATTCCCGGGCCGCCGTGAATATCAAAACAGAAATGTTTTGCAAATACAGACTGGTAACCGAGGATAAGATTTCCACCGAAAACATTTTTTTCCATTGAGAAACTGTCGTGATGTGTGAGCGTGTCATTCTCATTCAGGTAAGTCAGCGTTTCATTATAACGATTGTATTTGTAAAACAGATCGACGCCGCAATACCATCCTGTCAATGAATAATATTTTTCGCCACCGCCGAATAAATTGTAACGGCGCAATTCTACTATAGCGCGATAACCGCTCGGCTTCACCCATTGCGTATCTCCTTTCGGAAAACCATAAACCTGGTAACCGAATTCGCCGGTGAGCGAAAAATTTTTACAAAGCCGGTGTTCCAGTGAAATATCAGCGAGGCCAAGCATCGGGGCAAGTACATTCAGTTTTACATCCGTACGGATACTGTCGTGCTGGGCCCAACCGTTCAGTGCAGGAAAAAGAAAAAAGAAAAATAAATACTTTTTCATTGATTCAAATTTACAAAAAGGAACAGGTATTCTGCCTGGTTCTGCATTGAAAAATCATTCTTTAGGATTATCTTTATAGAATGATGAGCCAATTTTCCGGCATGAAAAAATTTACTTTTTTCTTCTTTATTTTTTCTGCACCGTTTCTTCATTCGCAGGCGCAGGTTCCTTTTACTATTGAAATTGAACCTGTGATCGCCGGTCCGCTACCCGGAATGCATTCTTTCGCTTTTGCACAATCGGGATCAAAGTGGCTTTTCATTGGAGGAAGAACCAACGGCCTTCACGGATTTTCTACCAACAGCAATTTCGATGTCGTTTATGAAAGTGATGTCATCACGGTGATCGATACGGCTACGTGGAGTTATTATTCTTCCCCGCTTGGCGTTCTTCCTTTTGCAGAAGCAGATCCGCTGCGCGCAACGAATGCACAGTTCACGCGTATTGGAGATTATCTCTACATCATCGGCGGATTTGGATTTGATTCCACTGCGAATGCTTACCGCACTTTCCCGGTTGTTTCCGCCATACAAATTGATAACATGATCAACGCGGTGATCAATGGAACGCCGATCGCGCCGCACATCCGCCAGATCACGTACACAAACCTGCGTGTGTGCGGGGGAGAAATGACAAGTTTGAGCGACAGCACGTGTCTTCTTTTTTTCGGACACAATTTTTATGGAAGATATTCTGATCCGCCACAACCTACATTCACGCAGATTTACTCGAATGAACTGAAACGTTTTAAAATTTCTGACGACGGTACAAATCTTTTCATCACCAATTATTCTGCGATCACTGACACGAATAATTTTCATCGCCGCGATTTTAATCTTGGCCCCATAATTCACTCAGACGGAAGTTTTGGTTCCTGTGTTTACAGTGGAGTGTTCCGCAAAGACCGTGAGTTGCCTTACCCGTGGCCCATTAATTACGATACACTCAATGGTTATGCTGTTGATTCTTCTTACAGCCAGCAAATGAATAATTACACTTGTGCGATGTTGCCGGTTTTTGATTCGGTGCAACATACAATGTTCACTGTACTATTCGGCGGAATGAGTCAATATGATTTCAATCCTTCGAATGGAATTTTAACAGAAGACACGCTCGTTCCTTTTGTGAGTGATATTTCTGTTCTCGTGCATGCGCAGAATGGCGCGTGGGCGCAAGTGCCTTTGCAATTACAGATGCCGGGATTGCAGGGAAGTAATATGCAGTTTGTTCCGCTGAGTAGTGTTCCGTCTTATTCGAATGATGTGGTGAATTTGCGCAATGTGAGCGGGAGAATTCTTGCGGGATATCTTGTGGGTGGAATTGTTTCTCCCACTCCGAATCTTCCACCAACTTCGTGGGCGAATGATACGGTGTACAGAGTTTATCTCACGCCTGATGCGAATTTACTTGACGTGCAGAATCCTTTGGCAGAAGGAACAGTGGATGTTTTTCCAAATCCTGCAGCGAATAATGTTGCGGTGCGTGTGCATGCCGATGGGGAAATAAAAATTGAAATTATTGATGCAACAGGAAAAATTATTCGCAGTGAAGAGCACAATGGAAGACAGGATGTGAATTTTTCAATGGAGAATATTGCTGATGGAACTTATTTTGTACGCGTGATCACGGAGAATTCTGTATATCGCCAGAAGCTTGTTGTGCTTCATTAATATTTCCTTTGCTTATGTCTGATCGCATCGATCTGTTTGCCGACGTTATTCTCCCGATTCCAATTGCGAATGCCTATACGTATCGTGTTCCGCAGGAATTGAATGACAAGGTGAAAACAGGAATGCGCGTGGTGGTGCAGTTCGGAAAGAAAAAACTTTATTCAGGAATTGTAGAAAAAATTCACAGCACAGCGCCTGGTTACATTGCGAAATACATCGATTCGCTCATTGATGAAAAGCCAGTAGTGCAGGAAAAACAACTGGAGTTCTGGAAATGGATGAGCGAATACTATCTCTGCACCAGAGGAGAAGTGATGCTTGCTGCATTGCCTTCGGGATTGCGCCTGTCGAGCGAAACGATGATTCTGCTCAATACTTCCTGGGATGGTGATAGAGCCAAATTGACCAACGACCAGTTCGCTGTTTGTGAAGCGCTCGATGTGCGGAATACACTCACCATAGAAGAGATGGTGGAACTGCTGCAGAAAAAAACTGTTTACCCGGTGATCAAAGAATTACTCGAGATCGGTGTTATTCTCGTTTACGAAGAGCTGCAGCAACGTTATCATCCGAAATTCGAAACCTACATTTGTCTTGCCGGTGAATTGGAAGACGAAGAAAAACTGAAAGTGGTTTTTTCTCAATTGGAAAAACGTTCTTTCAAACAACTGCAGGCCATCATGGCGTTCATTCATCTCTCTGACCGCTATGGAAAAAAACACGGATCGGTCCGCCGATCTGATCTTTTAAAAACTTCCGGTGTTTCTGACAGCGCACTTCGCGCATTGGTGAAAAAAAATATTCTTGCAACGGAAGAAGTGGAAGTGTCGCGTTTGTTGCAGAAACAAAGTGAAGGAAAAGAACTCACGCTGAGTTCGCATCAGCAGATTGCTTTCGATAAAATAAAAGAGGAATTCAAAACGAAAGATGTTTGCCTGCTCCAGGGAATTACCTCGAGCGGAAAGACGGAGGTTTACATTAAATTCATCCGCGAACAAATGGATGCCGGTAAACAGGTGTTGTATCTTCTCCCGGAGATCGCGCTCACCACGCAGCTCGTGACGCGTTTGCAGAAACATTTCGGGAATAAAGTTTTTGTTTATCATTCGCGTTTCAATGAAAATGAACGCGTGGAGATCTGGAACGAAGTGCTGAAGAAAGAACCGATCCTGGTGATCGGTGCGCGCTCTGCAGTTTTTCTTCCGTTTCATTCGCCGGGCATCATCATCGTGGATGAAGAACACGATTCTTCTTTCAAGCAGAACGAACGCGCGCCGCGTTACAATGCGCGCGACAGTGCGGTGTGGCTTGCGCGTACGCACCATGCGAAAGTTATTCTCGGTTCTGCAACGCCTTCGGTAGAAACGTATTTTAATTCAAAGGAAAAAAAATATGGTTATGCGATTCTCACTGAACGTTACGGCGGATCGAGTTTGCCGGAAATAAATGTGGTGGACATAAAAGAAGCGTCGCGGAAAAAATTAATGAATTCACATTTCTCACCGACGCTCATGGAAAAGATGACGAACGCGCTGGAGAAAAAAGAACAAATTATTTTATTTCAGAATCGACGTGGATTTGCGCCTTCCATCGAATGCCAGGACTGCGGGCATATTCCGCATTGTGTGCGCTGCGATGTGAGTCTCACGTATCATAAAAATTCCAATCAACTGCGTTGCCATTATTGCGGATGGACCACGAATCCTCCGGCGCAATGCCAGGCGTGCGGGAATGCAGACTTACGCATGAAAGGATTCGGCACAGAAAAAATAGAAGAAGAATTGCAATTGATATTTCCCGAAGCAAAAGTGGCGCGCATGGATCTCGACACAACGCGGGGAAAATTTGCGCTCCAGAAATTAGTAAATGATTTTGAAGAACGGCGAATTGATATTCTTGTGGGAACACAGATGGTGACTAAAGGACTCGACTTCGAAAATGTTTCGCTCGTTGGAATTCTGCAAGCCGATCAGCTCATGAACTATCCCGATTTCCGTGCGGTGGAAAGAAGTTTTCAATTGATGTCGCAGGTGGCGGGGCGCGCGGGCAGGAGAGAACAGCGCGGCGAAGTGATCATACAGACTTTCAATCCGCAGCATCCTGTTATTTCCTGCGTGCTGAATTCAGATTATTTCACGATGTATGAAACGGAAATTGTGGAGCGGCAAGAATTTCATTATCCGCCGTTTCACCGTTTGATCCGTTTGACATTGAAGACAAAAGATCATGTGCTCCTCGATGAAGCCGCGCTGTATTTCGCCGATCGTTTACGTACGCATTTTGCAGAGCGTATTCTTGGCCCTGAATTTCCTTCTGTTTCAAAAGTGAGAGACGAATACCTTAAAAATATTTTAGTGAAACTGGAACGCGATGCAAATAGTTCTTCAGCAAAAAAAATTATTGCAAATGAAATTGCACACTTAAGGGCGCATGGTGATTTTAGGAGGGTGGGAATTATTACTGACGTTGATCCTATGTGAGGGATGCCTGCCCGACTACGTGAAGCGGAGGCGGGTAGATCCGATGTAGGAGATGGATTACGAATAAGACAGACAATACACCCGCCTGCCGAAGCGAGGGCTTGCGCTGCTGCGGGCAGGGATTACAGACGTAAACGGATTTACGGATTGCTTTTTTTGCCGTAACGGAATTAATTCCCATTTCATTTCTCTACTGGTCCCGCTTTTTCATTCGGCAAATAAATGGTAAACGTAGTCCCTGTTTTTTCTTTACTGTCGAGTTGTATTGTTCCGCCTAGTTTTTTGAGGGTATGATTTACGGTGTAAAGACCGAGCCCGCTGCCGCTTGCTTTTTCTGTGGCGCGGAAAAACATTTTAAAAACATCTTTCTGCAAATGATCGGGGATGCCGATCCCATTGTCGGCGACAGTAATTTTTACGCCATCGTTTTCATTCACAACTGAGATATTAATAAAAGGGTTTGGGGTATTTTCTTTTTTGTATTTGATGGCATTGTCAAGAAGATTCTGGAACAGGGAGATGACCAGAAGTTTGTCGCTGTAAAATTTTCCGTTGAAAGAAATGTGTTTTTCAAAATTAATTTTATCGAATCCTTCTGCAGATTCCAACGATTTCAGCGTGTCTTCAATAATTTCTTTAAAATCGAGAAGGCGAATTATTTTTTCGCCTTCCCTGATCCTTGTTGTTGCAACAAGGATCTGCAGAATAGTATCGAGCCGCCGGGTTTGTTGCCTTACAATTTTGCAGAAACGTTTCGCTTCATCAATATCTTTTAAACCTTCCTCCGCAATATTGGTAAGGCCGAGAATACTTGCAATGGGGCTGCGCATGTCGTGAGATGATTTGTAAATAAAAGTTTCAAGTTCGGATACAGCTTCTTTAAGATCGGTAATATTTTCTGAAGCGGTTCCCAATCCATCGCCTACTTTAAAAGCTTTTACACGCACATAAATATTCCCCATGCTCGGGTGAGGTTTTACCTCATCGAGGATGAGCGTTTTTTCTGTGCGGATAACTTCTCTGTAAAGATCGTTTCGCCCGCTCGATTTATTGTCCGGCGAAATTTCTGTAATATTTTTTCCGATGATGCCTTCTTTTGTGAAGTGCAGTGTTTTTAAAAATGCAGTATTCGCATCAACGCAATTTAAATCTTTATCAAAAATTGCGAAAAGAATTTCTGACTCGTCGAAGAATTGTGATCTGAGTTTGTCGGGTGTGTTATTTTCCATTGTTATCTGAGGATTTTTCTGAATGGTTTATGACCGGGAAAAAAGCCGCGCGAATCTACAAAAACATTTTTCCGTTTGCAGTCTTATCCATTTGTAAACTTATAATCAGGCGGGAGGCATTCCGGCTTCGCTCCGTGCGTGAGGGATAGCAGCGGTACCCCACAGGGCGCTTGCGGCCGAGGAGTACAAGCGGATAGCCCGGTGCTGAAGCAAACCGCTTGCGGATGCTTCAGCACACGCCCAAATCAGGAATGAAATGAAGCACTTTATGCGAAAGAAATTACTGGTAATAGGTGTACTCGTATTTCAAATCTACTTCCGGCTTCTTCAGATTTTCTCCTTTTTTCTCTTCGTCCAATAGCCCCTTTGAATTACGGGTGAATGTTTGCGTGTAAGTCGTTTTCCCTTTTTTGTTTTTCGAAATGATCGCCGTGATTTTTCCATTGCTGTCGTACGAATAATTGCTCAGGGCAAAAATCTTTTTTTTCTTGTTATAGAATCTGCTGCTTTGAAAATGGCCGAGACTGTCTATCGCGATGACACTAGTAGAGGACGGTTTTCCTTTTCTCGTGGTGTAACCGAAAATAGTATCTGCCTGCGGATAATGATATTCAAATTCGCTCTCATGTACATCGGCGAAACCAAAAGTGAGAAAATATTTTGTGATGGAAGGGTTGCCGTAATCCTGCGAATTAAAATAGGTGGTGTCCACTTTTCCTTTATTGATGGTGGTGTACAATTTAGAACTCAACATCAGTTTGCCGGAAGAATTGTACAGCATTTTGGTTTCTGTCATCGTGGTCGCGGTATCCTTTCCATTCATTGTTTTTATAATGGATATTCTGTCGAGCGAATCTCCTTTTGTTTCTTCCCAGCCGATCAATTTCCCATTGGAATAAGTACGTTCAGAATAATCGGGGCGATCGTGAATAACAACAACACTGTCGGTGAGTTTTCCATTCGAGAAATGAAGTTTGCCGGTAAGATCTCCATTCGCATTACGGATATAAACTACACGAGTGCTGTCGGTATGATTTTTTGTATTGCTAATGGAATGTTCACCGGTAATTTTTGCATCCGCATCATAATCCACTTCCCATCGATCGGTGCTTTTTCCTTTATCGAAAACCAGGACAGATGTTCTTGAACGGATCTTGTTTGCTTTGATAACCGAATCGGGCAGATGTTGGCGGTTATAAGTAAGGGAATTAAATTGTGCGCTCAGTTGAACCGAGAGGAGAATAAAAAGCGGGAGTAGAGTTTTCATGGCAGCGGTATTTTAGCTATAACGAAAGTTAGGAAAAAAAATTACGACAACCTTCGGATTATTATAGCCCACCATTAATCTTTGAATCTTGAATCTTGAATTCTTTTCGCAATTGCCCGCTCGTTTTTTTACTTCCATCATGACTCCATCCCGGCGGGCCAAACACGTACATGAATTTTGCTTTGAGTGAAGATTTTTTTCCGAGATCGCGCAAGATCGCTCCCCATTCGTGAAAAACAGAAGTGACAGGATTGTAAGGATGTTCTAAATTTTTTGTCAAACCGAATTTTACTTTTTCTTCTTCAGGAACAAACGTTCCGAAAAGTTTATCCCAGAAAATAAAAACCATTCCCATATTCTTGTCGAGATAAGGAACATTCGCGCCGTGATGAACGCGGTGGTGCGAAGGCGTACTCATGAACCACTCGAGCGGCCCCATTTTATTTATGAATTGGGTGTGAATGAGAATGCCGTAGATCTGCGTGATGGCGTACATGAGCATAATATCTTCTGCACGGAATCCAAGAAGCGGAAGAGGAATGAACCAGATGAAACGATACAACGGCTGAAAAACGGAAGAGCGGAATCCTACGGTGAGATTGAATTCTTCCGATGAATGATGCGTAACATGCACTGCCCAGAAAAAACGGCAGTAGTGATCGACACGATGCAGCCAGTAAAATAAAAAGTCTTCAGCAATGAGCAGCGCCGTCCAGTAGATCCAGGGAGTGGCGATGAGAAAATATTTGTGATTGAAAAAATAAGTAAGGAAAACGAGAACGAATCCGCGCAAAACAAAATCGAGACCGAAGTTGAGCGCCGAGAGCCACACATTCATGAGCGTTCCTTTGAGCGTGTAGAATTTCCGGTGATGAATACGCGAAAGGATCATCTCGCCGAGGATAAAAAAAGTGTAGAGCGGCGTGGAGAGGAGGAAGACGAATTTTTCCCTTAATAAATCCATACTCAAATTTACGATTTACAATCTACAATTTACGATTTGAAGGAATAGGAAAATTCGAGAAAATCTCTGGCAAAATTTCTGTAGGATAACCCTGGCGGAGGAGCAACGTATAGTTTGTTTTTGCGTCTTGCGTATATGAGAATACTATTTTCAGTTGTAACGTTATTCATTAAGCTCGATGCATTGTCTCAAACTGATTATACCATTGGAATTTCCGGCGGATTGCCTTTTGACAGGAATTTGAAACTATCGCACTTGGAAACCAATACAGAAACTATACAGAAAGGAGTTAATCTTCCATACGTTCTTGAGTTATCTGGTGATGCGTTCATTCACCAGAAATTCACAGCAGGATTTGTCATTAAGTACAATCAATGTAATTATGTTGTGAATTCAGAAATAATGGATACAACATATCCCTCCAACGGCTGGAACCTGCGGGGTTATGGAGTCCATATGAAATATCAACAGTTCGGTGAACAGCTAAGATTCGGGGAAAATTTCAGAATAAGGAAATCCGAGCTGGGCGTGAATGTGAATGCAATTGCCGGATGCGATGAATTCTTTCTCATTAATAAAATTGTTACTACAGGTTATGCATCTAACTATAACCTTGCAATCGGAAAACCAAATAATCCTGTTGTAGCCGAGGTTGGTGCAGGACTCTCGCTTATAGATTTGATCAGGAAAAGGATTTTTTCCATAAGCGCTGATCTGGAATATATTTATTTTCTTGGTTCACTCAATGTTGTTAATGTGAATACGATTGTGGTATTGTATAACAACTCAACTGCTTCGTGTTATACTTTTTTTTCTCCGCGGCTTTCTTATTTCCAGATCAGGATAAGATGTAATATTTTTTGTTTCAGCAGTGGCACATCCGAATCGGATCGGTCCAACTATTGATCGGCTAAAAATTAGTGCCGTTTATTTCCAGTACTCATATTCATAAGAAAAATTTACCGTCTTCTGTATCATCCATGTTTCACTGGGAGAA
The DNA here is from genome assembly GCA_016194975.1 of Bacteroidota bacterium. NCBI lineage: Bacteria > Pseudomonadati > Bacteroidota > Bacteroidota bacterium. Next base: position 243,198 of record JACQAM010000007.1, on the reverse strand, counting down.
ATAATATCTTCTGTAATATTTCCTTTCGCATCGCGTTTTAATTCGTGCTTGTAAGTTGGCACGGCCTGTTCGTTATAGGTTGCATCAGTCAAGGATTCCGGTGGAGAAGTGAGATATTCCCATTTGTAGGCCCATTTTTTTGTTTCACTCACTGTGGCCGGAAGTCCGTTCATTAGAATTTTATAACCGTTGCCGCTGTAAATAACAGCGTACTCCGTTTTGTGGCCGCCTTTCAAATGCGTATTGCTCGTGAGTTTTCCATTGGCATCATAAAATAATAGCCAGGAAGAAGTCAGTACATAATTGCTGTCGTAATCAATCTCGCGCACCAATCGGTTATTCGCAAGTACCGTAGTTGTTCTCACTTTCGGTATGGAGTCCACAGTACTCATGAGTTCATTTTTCGAATTGTAAGTCATCGTTTTTTGCTCAGAGAATTCTTTTCCACTGAAATAAGTATCGGCAATAATATTTCCATTTTCATCATAATCGGAGACCCGGTAAGGATGAATGGAATCATTATGCGAATAATATCCGGCCCGCAATAATTTACCACTCTTAAAATATTTGAAATCATAAGCAGCTACAAATTCTCCGCTAATAAGCCGTTGAATACTTTTGCTGTTCCTGCCAACGCTGTCGTATTTATAGGAATAATAATAATTTCCGGGATTGGGCGATCCTTCGCTGCTGTAAATGCACTGGCCTTTTTTATTGTAGCGATACGTATGCTGAAGATTTTTCACCACTCCTGTCCCTGTATAATAAATGCGGATTTCCTTCACATGATTGTTGATGATAGCAACGGAATCGGGCGGAGTGAATTCCTGCGCGAAAGAAAATTGTATTGTGGAGAAAAAAAATAAAATGGAAAATGATTTTTTCATTGGGAAAAGTGTTGCAAATACAATACCATTATTTCAGTTTCAGTAATTCTTCTTTCTGCTGCATAGCTGCTTTATAACCGATCTCAACTATTTTTTCCGCCGAAGAAAGATCGAACATGCCAAACTGCGAACATTCTTCCGGCTCAATGAAAATATCGCACTCCTCTCTTTTCGAAAAAACCTGGTGACGAAGCGCGAGGTGAAGACTGCGGTCCATCACATCTTTCATGTGCACATTCCGGAATTCTTTCTGTAGCGGATTCACATGAACGCCAATGATGCGGTCGCACTTTTCACGCAATGCCTCGACCGGAAAATTATCCATGATGCCTCCGTCCACGTATTGATTACTGCCGAAGTTTACCGGTTCAAACAAAACTGGAATACACGCTGAAGAACAAAGGGCGGGAATGAGCGGACCTGAATTAAAAAAAACGGATTTGCAGTTGAGAATATCTGTAGCGCAAACGGTGAGCGGGGCATTCAGGCCTTCAAAATTTTCAGGAAGATATTGAGCGATCATTTTCCCGATCTTCTCCATGTTCAGTATGCCGGGCTTTCTCCAGAGAATTCTTGCCCACTGATAAATTTTATAGGAACGAATGTAACGCAATGTGTCGGTCGGTGTATGACCGGCGAAATAAAATGCACCCGCCAATGCACCTGCACTCGTACCCGCTATTGCATCCACGTGCACGCCTAATTCATCAAGCGCACGCAACACACCCAGGTGAGCAAATCCGCGCGCGCCGCCGCCGCTTAATATTAATCCTGTTTTCATTTCATTCTAAAGTTAAAAGAAGGTATTAAGGTATTAAGATATTGGGGCGAATATACTCCTGTTCATTTGATATTTTTCTTGAGATAGGCGAGATATCCGTTGAGGAGTTTTTTGCAATGCAAATAATCGCTTTTAAAAAATTTCAGTTCGTCCTCTTTAATATATTCTTCATCAAAGGCAACGTAAAGATGATCCATGGTTTCCTTGAGAGAACCGGTGGATATCCGGATAAACCTGCTATTATCTTTGTAATGATAGCGCCCATTTCCCTCAGCAATATTGGCAGTCACCGATCTTGAAGATATTTTGATCTGCTTCGTCAATTCATACTGTTCACAGGGAGGGAATTTTTTTGTGAGTTGCGAGATCGCTTTTCGGAATTCCCTTGTTTTTTTCCAGACTTCTAATGTTTCAAATTCGTAAGTATCATTCATATAAATAAAGATTAAGGCCGCAAATGTGTAATATCTGTTTCATAAAAACAAAATTATTTTTTCAACACTCCAACTTACCGTTAGGAAATTCGATCCGATTCATGCCAGCACCTCAATACCCTAATACCTCAATACCCTAATACCTCAATACCCTAATACCTCAATACCCTAATACCTCTTAAGAAGAGAAACACTCATCCAATCTAAACTTCTCATTAACTCTAACTCCTCTATCTGTATCACTAACCGTACAACACTCATTCACTCCATCGTGTTCGAAAAAGAGTACATAATTTTCTTTTGCCGCAACAGGAAGAAATTTTTCTTTTTCTGTCAGCGTAAGTAATGGACGCGTGTCGTATCCCATGATCCATGCGAGAGGAATATGCGCAATGCTCGGAAGAAGATCAGCCATGAATACAACGGTTGTTCCGTTGCAGGAAATTTTCGGCAGCATCATCGCGCCCGTGTGCCCGTGCACCCACAGCGTGGAAAATCCGGGGAACAGATCTTCTCCTTCTTTTAAAAATTTCAACCGGCCGCTTTCTTTTATGGGAAGAATATTTTCTTTCAGGAAACTTGCTTTCTCCCGCGCATTCGGTTTCGTGGCCCATTCCCATTGTGCTTCGTTGCTCCAGTAAGTAGCATTCGGAAAAACAGTTTCAAGTTTGGTGCGATCATTATTGTATTTAATACTTCCGCCGCAATGATCGAAATGAAGATGCGTGAGAAACATATCGGTGACATCGCCGAAATCAAAACCTTTTGCACGAAGCGATTTTTCCAGTGAATCGTTGCCATTCAGAAAATAGTAACTGAAAAATTTCGCATCCTGTTTCTCGCCCATTCCATTGTCGATGAGAATAAGGCGATCGCCATCTTCCACAAGTAAACAGCGCATGGCCCAGTTGCACATATTATTTTCATCAGCAGGATTCTGTTTGCTCCAAAGACTTTTCGGAACAACGCCGTGCATTGCGCCGCCGTCTAATTTAAAAAAACCGGTGTTTATCGAGTGAAGCTTCATTGACTTCAAATTTCAAATCTCGAATTTCAAATTATTTAGGAGCCCATGGACTATTCTTATCATCATTCTCATTGGGCGGGGCCGGAGGCGGAGTAGTGGACTGATTAGGTTTCGGAGCGTATGGATTGATATTCGGATTTGGATTAGGATAATTTTGTTGTTGTTGCTGCTGTTGCTGCTGTTGCTGCTGTTGCTGCTGTTGCTGCTGTTGCTGCTGTTGCTGCTGTTGCTGCTGTTGTTGTTGTTGTTGTTGAAATGGATTTTGTGGAAAGGGATTATTGTAAGGATTCGGTTTATTGTAATTCGGATATTGTTGCTGGTAAGGGTTCTGATAATTTTGGAAAGGTTGTGGTTGCGGATAAGGTGGAACAGGAGAGAGGGGCTGCATGGGTGTCGACTCATTTTTTCTTCCGAAACTGATAACAGCAGATACAATGGAAAAGATCAGGAAAAAAATACCGATGAGTAAAGTCACGATGCTTCCGCCCACCGCTTCACCGGGAATATCGCCACTGCCGAGATAAAAATCGTTATCGCAATTACAATGGCACCGCGCTTCCGACATAATGTAGAAAGACGCAAGTACACAACCGAGACTCATAATTATACCAATGATAGAGAGGGCTTTCATAGAGCAGAAATTTCGTTGCTTAAAGATAGAAAAAATGGTTGGCAGTTAGGAGTTCCGGGTTTCGGGTTTCGAGCGAAAGATGATTTGCACATTGGTTCATTCGCACATTAATCAGCAGGTTGTTGTTTATAAAAGAAAACAGCTTCAGACTTTCTTACGATCTCCGGTTCGTAAATTCGCCTCATTCGTATTTAGTAGTTCGTCAATTTAGTAGTTCGTACAAAATGAGGATACATTTCATTGCAATTGGTGGTTCCGCTATGCACAACATGGCGATCGCTATGAAGCTGAAAGGAAATATTGTTTCCGGTTCCGACGATGAGATCAATGAACCCTCGCATTCACGCCTTGCAAAACATGGTTTGCTCCCGGAGAAAATGGGATGGAGGCCGGAAGTGATCAGTAAAGAGATCGATGAAATTATTCTGGGCATGCACGCACGTGCGGATAATCCCGAGCTCGTTCGCGCGCAGGAACTCGGACTGAAAATATTTTCCTACCCGGAATATCTTTACGAGCAAAGTAAAAATAAAACCAGAATTGTCATTGGAGGAAGTCATGGTAAAACCACGATCACGGCCATGGTGCTTCATGTTTTAAAATATTGCGGCATTGAAACAGATTACATGGTTGGAGCGCAACTGGAAGGATTTGAAACAATGGTGAAGATCACACCCGATGCAGAATTCATGGTGCTCGAGGGAGATGAATATCTTGCCTCGCCGGTCGATCGCCGCCCGAAATTTCATTTGTATCATCCGCATGTTGCTTTGCTCAGTGGAATTGCGTGGGATCATATCAATGTGTTTCCCACTTTTGAAATTTATCTTGACCAGTTCCGGAAGTTCATCGATCTTATAGAAACGAATGGAACATTTGTTTACTGTACGAATGATCCGGAGTTGAAAAAATTATCAGTGCAGGTGAGGAATGATATTTCACTGAAACCCTATTCCGTTCCGCCGAATGAAATTGTGAATGGAACAACTTTTCTTTTGCGCAATAATAAAAAAGTTCCGTTGCTCATCTTCGGCGATCACAATCTTATGAATCTCGAAGGCGCCAGAAGAGTTTGTGCCGCTATCGGCGTGAGTGATGAAAAATTCGATGACGCAATTCAGTCTTTCAAAGGTGCTGCGCGCCGGCTGGAACTCGTTCGCAAAGAAAAATATTTTAATTGCTATAAGGATTTCGCGCATTCTCCTTCTAAATTAAAAGCAACTACTGCCGCAGTGAAGCAGCAATTCCCCAATAGAAAATTAGTCGCGTGCATGGAACTGCATACTTTTTCTTCACTCACTTCTGAATTTCTGCTGGAATACAATGGAGCAATGGATGAAGCCGATGAAGCGATCGTTTATTTCAATCCGCATACCATTGCGCACAAAAAACTTCCGCCTGTCACTGGAGAACAGGTGAAGAATGCATTCGCAAGAAATGATCTGCGGGTGACAACAAATTCGGCGGAGCTGATGGAGGAATTCAAAAAAAGAAAATGGAATAATTCAGTTTTGCTTTTCATGACCAGCGGCAATTTCGATGGTGTCGATTTTAAATTGCTGGCAGACTCACTTGAGTTGTGAGAGAAGCCATTCTTCCGCTTCCTGTTTCGACCTGAATACCTGCACCGGGATATGCGGTTTGAGTACGTTCCGGAAAAAATCAATGGTCAGTTTATTTCCGAATGAAGAATTATAATGTGCCGTTGCAATCCTGTTGGCGATGGTTTCTCTTTGTGACGTAAACTGCAGCGCATCGGAGTCCATTGTAAAATATTCGTGCGAGTCGACGAGTGCGAGATATTTTTTTCCACCGGTCAATTTATGAATGACATCATAATGCTTTTTTGTATTCTCCATACTCATGTCGGCACCGGGAAGCATGCGGATATGCAGGATGGAATTCGCCTCATCGAAATACAATTCCGATACTGAAGTAAGAGTAGAATTCATAAGGGTTGAAAAATGTTTGATGTGAAGCCAACACGAAGAACGCAGTTATTATTCAGAATACAAAATTTGGAGTGGGTCAGTTTGAAAACTCTTAGCATCTTAGTCTTAACGGTTAAATAAAAGAATATTATAGAAACCGCGAAGGCGCCAAGACGCGAAGTTGAATTGCAAAAGAACAAAACAGAAGGATGAAATTTAGACAGCCTCTAAATCACTCCCGAAATTTATTTCGTGTAAATATTCACCGTCTTTGTATAATTGCCCGACACGGGATAAGGAATCTCATTCACCAGCAATGTATCGGTAGAACGGTCAAGCAGCGTTCCCGATAAATGATGTACGTCGTGGCCATTATAAATTTTAATATCAAAGGTGTAACTGTTGTCAGTGCTGTTGTGTTCGAAGGAATTAAAAGTGATCCTCCTGCTGCTCCTCGTGGTTTGTCGCGGGCCTGAAACAGAAACTTCTCCGCGCTCAAGAAAAGTAATTTGCGAAGTGGTTCCAAGTGCACCGCCGAGCGAATCAGTATCATAGATAAAATAATTTCCCTGCGAATTGGTCTCATAGAGATCAGACCGGTGCCAGTTCCATGTGCCGGTAAGAATACTTTTATCTCCTGTTAATGGATCCCGCTTGCAGGAAAAAAGCGAAACGAGAAAAAATAGTGCAAGGAACCTTCCGTGGTTTTTCATTTTTTTCTTTCTGTTGTAGAAAAGCGTACGGAAAGATAGAATGTCTTTTCTAATTATAAAAAGGTTCAGGCGATTCTGCCGAACGGAAAAGATGATCGGTTGTGAAGCGCAGAAAAATTTCCATTCCACCCTGCATCGAAGTCGCGGCGCGCAGTTTTGAAATATTGGCATCGTAGCTTATGCCGACCGCGTAATGCGAATTCTCATAGGTGAATTGAGGAATGATCGCATCCCTGTGGCGATACGAAATTCCAAAACCGATAGCAGCCGCTTTAATGCGGCCCGTATATTTTGAATTTTCTTTCAGAATGAATTTGATCTGGCAGCCGAGATCTTCCTCGTGCAATTTCCCCTGCTTCATCAATAGCACATGCGGAACAAGGATCATGTTGCTATTTGCAATTCCAATTTCCACGGCACCATGCGCAATTAGTTTTGTATTCAGTTTTTCGTCGCCTATGCCGTAGAAAGTATATTTCGGTAAACCATAATGCCAGGCAGAAATTCCTGCGTTGATGTGGATCCCGTCATTCGCAGAAATATATTTTTCCTGCGTGCCGTAATTGTACGCCAGCCCTGCACCAAGATCGATGTAATGATAAGCTGTTACCCCCGTCGGTTCATTCGGATTCAAAGACGTATTGAAATTCATCCCGTCGTATTGATTTTCCCAGATGAGTTTCGAATAATTGATCGAACGCTGTGAAAATCCACAAAGCATTCCGCCGGCCAGATGACTGTTTGCTCCTGCCTTGATAATTCCGGAAAGCGTCATCGCACCTTCGGTGGTTCCCATTTGAGAATCGCCTGCTTTGTCATTGTAAAAAACAAGTCCTGCGCCCATGTAATTCGGGTGATCTTTCTTGTGAAACAATGCGAACTCAGTAGAAAATGCATACGTAGTGTAAGGCGCGCCGAATGCGGCCCACTGATTTTTATAATTCGCGATCGTGCGTACACTGTTGTTGAGTGCGGTCTGTGCAGGATTGATGAGCAATGGAGTGGCGAGAAATTGCGAGAAGTGAATATCCTGCGAATGAGAAACCGAAACGGAGAACAGCATCCCGAAAATAAAAAAACATTTTATGATAATATTTTTCATCGCGATGCGGTTACCGTATCAAACTGACATTTCCTTTTCTCACTAATTTTTCTTTCGTGGTGCTCAGTGTTGCTGTGGCGTAATAAACAAAAACTGCATTGTCGAGTAATTCTCCTTTCACTGTTCCGTCCCATCCCTGCGTGTAATCTTCAGTCTCAAAAACTTTTTCTCCCCAGCGGTCATAGATCACCAGGTGATAATCTGAGATGCAACCCGGGTTGATCATGCAATGGAATACATCATTCTCCCCGTCATTATTCGGTGAAAATGCATTGGGAAAACCAAAAGTTCCGCAAGTGATATCCACCACCACTATCGTACACGCACTGTCGGAACATCCAAGCGAATCAGTGACGTTCACACAATAAGTTGTCGTTACAGTTGGTGAAGCAGTAGGATTCGGACAACTGTAGCAACTCAGTCCCGCGTGTGGAAGCCATGCGTAAGTTCCCCCGCCGGTACCGGTGAGCAATGTGCTGTTGCCGTAGTTGATTGTTGCTCCGCCGCCCGCAGTTGCAACAGGAGGATTTACACTCGCCACTACATTCACGATTTGTGTTGCAGTACAACCATTCACCGGGTTGGTAACCGTGCAGGTATAATTTCCACCGGCACTCACAATAGGTGTTGCGGAATTTCCGCCGCTCTGAATTCCGGGGCCGGCCCACGAATAGGTTACTCCCGCTGATCCGGTTGCACTCAATGCAACGGTAGTCACAGCGCAAGTGATCGTATCGGCAGGCGCTATGGTTACTGATGGCGGAGTTATATTTGCCGTGATCGTGATCGTTGCTGTGCTGGAGCAACCATTCGCAATATCCACTGCAGTTACCGTATAGGTTCCGGCTGCATTCACTGTCGCAGGATTTGACGCGTTTGAAAGTGCACCTCCGTTCCACACCATTGTACTTCCGGCAGAAGTTCCGGTGAGCGTTGAAGTAGGATTGGTACAGGAAATATTTCCCGATGATGTTGCAGTAACAGTTGGCGGAGTTGTATTTGATGTTACAGTGACGGTTTGTGTTGCAGTACAACCATTCGCGGGATCAGTTGCAGTCACCGTATAGGTTCCTGTTGCGCTAACTGTTGCGGGATTCGGTGCATTCACCAGCGCGCCGCCATTCCACACCATGGTATTTCCTGCGCTCGTGCCCGTGAGCACTACGGAGGTGGTGAAGCACGTGAGCGTTCCGCCCGTTGCAGTAACAACAGGTGGTGTGGTGTTTGCGGTGACGGTGACCGTAGTTGTATTTGTGCAACCGGTAACAGGATCCGTTGCGGTGCAGGTGTAAGTTCCCGTTGCGCTAACTGTAGCGGGATTCGGTGCATTCACCAGCGCGCCGCCATTCCACACCATGGTATTTCCTGCGCTCGTGCCCGTGAGTGTAATGCTTGTAGTAGTGCAGGTAATATTTCCTGATGCTGTTGCCGTAACAGCCGGCGGTGTTGCGCTGGATGTGACAGTGACGGTTTGTGTTGCAGTACAACCATTCGTGGCATCAGTCGCGGTAACGGTATAAGATCCGGCTGCAGAAACTGTTGCCGGGTTTGCCGCATTTACGAGAGCGCCTCCGTTCCACACCATAGTATTCCCTGCACTTGTTCCGGTCAAAGTAACTGATAAAACAGTGCATGACAGATTTCCGCTTGTAGTTGCAATGACAGTGGGAGGAGTTGTATTTGATGAAACGGCGATGGTTTGTGTTGCAGTACAACCGTTAGTTGCGTCAGTCGCAGTCACAGTATAGGTGCCGGCTGCAGAAACAGTTGCCGGATTCGGGGCATTTACGAGCGCTCCACCGTTCCACACCATGGTATTTCCCGCGCTCGTGCCTGTGAGCGTTACGCTCGTGTTCGTGCACGTGATGGTTCCGGAAGAAGCTGCAGTAACTACAGGCGGAGTGGTATTGGATGTGACCGTGATGGTTTGTGTTGCAGTACAACCTGCAGGACTTGTGGCAGTGCAAGTGTAGGTTCCAGCTGCACTAACGGTAGCGGGATTCGGTGCATTCACCAGTGCGCCGCCATTCCACACCATGGTATTTCCTGCGCTCGTTCCCGTAAGTGTTACGCTCGGATTCGCGCAGGTGATGGTTCCGGAAGAAGCTGCTGTAACTGTAGGGAATGGATTTACCGTGATGTAAGTGGTCTGGTTCATGGTGTTCGATCCGTTTGCATTTGTTGCAGTAAGAGTGACTGCATAAGTTCCGGGAGTGGAATAACAAATGTTTGTTGGATTCTGCGCTGTGGAAGTTGCGGGAATTCCTCCTGCAAAGGTCCACGACCAGGAAGTGGGTGCGCCCGTACTCATGTCGGTGAAGTTGATGCAATTGTTCGGACAGATATTTGTATTCGATGCAGTAAAATTTGCAGTGGGAGAAGCAGCTGCAGAGAAAGCAAAATTATCGATCTGTGTCCAGTCGCCGAGGCCACCTGCTGTGAGTACAACAGAAATATATTGTCCGTTGTTTGGTGCAACAAAAGTTGCAGTGCGTTGCACCCACACATTATTTGTTGGAGCAGGTGCAGTATAAACTGCAGTTCCCAATGCGCCTGCAACAGTAGAAAGTCCGATCTGCACAGGAGGAGCGCTGGTCGAATAAGTTCCCCAGCAACCTTTATCCCAGAAAGTGATGGTGTACGTTGTTCCCGTTACCAATGGAGCGGCGAGTTGCATGGTGATTGCATCTGTTCCGGAACCGGTGAGCGCGGTGTACCACGTTCCGTTCTGCGGAAGCCCGCAATAAGTTGCTGAGCGGATGATATCCATGTCGCCGAAACTTCCGAAGGCGATTGTGTTCGACATGAAACCGTTGAAAGCAGGATTGGAAAGATTGATCTGATCGACGCCGGCTGTATTGATCTCAAAACTTCCGTTCATGAAAGACTGGGCATCCGAAAAAATTGAAAGGGAAAAAAACGGAATGAAAAAAAGTAAACATTTTTTCATTTTCAGAGTAGGGATTTGAGCATAGCAAGTTACGAAAAAAGGTGGTTTTTGCAAGGGAAAACGAAGGACACAAAACAGAAAGTGATGCAGGAATTTCAACGCGCTGCAGTAACATAATTAGCCCCGATACCACCACCGCCTCCGGCCTGGTGGTAGCGGGAACGGAGGAACAAAAAAGTGATGAAGTTGCGCTCCAAAATATTCAGGATTTACAATAGCGAACGAACATTCGGGAAGGATTGGCTCTGCTGCATTAAACTGCTGATGCGGTGCACATGAAAAGGAATGAAAGGGAAGAAAAAAATATTAGTATGAAATAAAGCCAACTGTTCAAATTAATATATCAAAAAACAAAAATTGGCAGACGATGCGAGGTTCTTTTTGCGGAAATCCGCGATTTGCCGATGGCGTTTCAGAAAAATTAGTAGTATTTGCAACAAATAAGGGTACGGGCAATAATAAACAGTTTTTTTGATCCTGACTCCGTATTTAGATTTGCTTCGTTCATCCTAATCAACAATTCTAAAATAAAAAACGATCCAATGGGAACTTCCACTTCAAGAGCTTCGCGTGCTATTCAGATCCTGGACGAGCATCACAATATTGCAGACCTGATAAAAAAAATAAAAGAAAAATCTTCGCAGGAAATAACGCACGATCATTTTCCTATTGAAGCCATGGCATCTGCAGAAGGACAAGCTCTGCGCCTGGATTACCTGAAAAAAGAAACAGGAAAAAATGCGGATTGCCTTGCCGGAAAAAAAATATTTGCGGATACAAAAATGCTCGAAGGCAATATTGAGAACTACATAGGTATGACGCAGGTTCCGACAGGAATAATAGGCCCGCTGAGAGTTCTTGGTTCTGCAGCACAGGGAGATTTTTTTGTTCCGCTCGCAACAAGTGAAGGAGCGCTCGTGGCCTCTTATCACCGGGGAGCCAAAGCAACCCGTTTGTGCGGCGGAATAACTTCTATTTGTTTAATTGAGGCGGTTCAGCGAAGTCCGGTTTTCAAGTTCAATAACATTGGTGAATTGGGAATTTTTCTACTTTGGGCGCTTTCAAAAGTGGAGGAGTTCAAAAAAATTATTGAGGCAACAAGTCAGCATGCGAAATTATTAGATGTAATTCCGAACATTGAAGGAAATAACCTGATGATCACTTTCGAGTACCAGACCGGTGATGCTTCGGGACAGAATATGGTAACGATATGTACGGATGAAATCTGTCAGTATATCATTGCCAATACGCCGGTGCAACCTGTATTCTGGTTCATTGAAGGAAATTATTCCGGCGATAAGAAAGCTACTTCACTTTCATTCACAACTGTCCGCGGAAAAAAAGTGACGGCCGAAGTGGAGCTGCCGAAAGAAATAGTAGAAAAAGTTCTGAAAACCACTCCTAAGATCATGGCCGAATATTGGCAGACATCAACAGTTGGAATAATTCAAAGCGGCGCAATTGGTGCGCAAGGCCATTTTGCCAATGGAATTACAGCGCTTTTTATTGCAACAGGGCAAGACGTGGCGTGCGTGTCGGAAGCAGCAGTAGGAATTACAAGAATGGAAGTTACTTCCGGTGGAAATTTATATGCATGCGTAACGTTGCCTAATTTGATATTGGGAACTGTAGGAGGCGGAACAGCGTTACCCACGCAAAGAGAATGCCTGGAATTAATGGATTGTTACGGAAAGGGCAAGGCAAGAAAACTTGCTGAAATATGCGGAGCTGTTATTCTTTCCGGTGAACTTTCCATTGCCGCCGCACTTTCTGCAGGACATTTTTCTTCGGCGCACAAAAAACTGGGAAGAAAAAAATGAAAACAGGAGTCAGCGAAAACGAATTCAGTAAAGCAGAAGAGAACAACGCTTCTTTTCTGAAAAGATTTTACATCTATCAGAATGAACGGTTCCCGATACTCGGTCATGGAATATTAGTGGCCTCATTCAGTTTTTCTGCCATTGCGTACTCGCGGATATGCAGGGGCGCACACGGATTTGTAGACTGGAAAATTTATCTCGCAGGAATTTTTACTACGATTTCCCTTTTTCTTCTCGTCAGGATATTTGATGAATTCAAAGATGCGGAGGATGACGCAAAATACAGGAAGGAACTTCCGATGCCGAGAGGATTGCTCTCGTTCAGGGAACTTGCCATTATGGGAATTAGTATTGTAATTCTCCAGGTCACTGTGAACCTGATCTTCTTCCCGAAAATACTGATCATTTATTTTATTATCATCGCTTATTTGTCGCTGATGGGGAAAGAATTTTTTGTGGGCGAATGGCTGAAGAAACACCAGTTCTGGTACGTGACCTCTCACATGTTCATTATTCCGCTCATCGATATTTATTCCAGCGGGCTGGACTGGCTTCTTAATGGTGTGCGCGCCCCATCCGGATTGATGTTCTTTTTTGCAGTGACTTATATGAATGGAATTGTACTGGAGATCGGGAGAAAAATACGCACGCCGGAAAAAGAAGCGCACGGTGTACTCTCCTATACGTCCATGCTTGGAACCAATCGCGCTGTGATACTGTGGCTTTTTATGTTACTCATTACACTTGTCCTTAATGTTGCTGCAAGTATTTTTGCGGGATACGGAATGACGTCATTCATTGTTCTTGGATGTGTTTTTATTTTGTGTTCTCTTCCCGCTTTTCTTTTTCTCCGCACCAAAACATACCGGCTTTCGCGGATGATAGAATACGCTTCCGCTTTATGGACCATGGCCATGTACCTGACGCTGGGAGGCGGTCCCATGATTTCAAAACTACTTTTCGGATGATGCGTTATTTTTTAAATACTGAAAAAGAGTGTGCGAAAGATTTTGTCGTTGGCGGCAAAGCGAGAAATCTTTTTCGCATGGCAGAGATCGGGATGAACGTTCCTAAATTCGCGGTGATCCCGCAGGAAGAATTGATTTCACTTGTTCCGGAAGATATCAGGAACTCTGATTACAAAAGTATCATTGATTTTATTGATCGTATCAGCATTCCGGAAGAATTCATCAGAAAGATCCGTGCTGATTTTCCGGGTACAGAATATTTTGCTGTGCGTTCTTCTGCAATTGACGAGGACGGAAGTGAATTTTCTTTCGCGGGGCAATTTGAAAGTCATTTGTTTGTAAAAGAAGAAAATATTGCTGCAAAAATAAAAAGAGTATGGTGCTCGGCTTTTTCCGAAAGAGTTTTTGAATACAGGAAAAACAATAAGCTGGAGCAGAAATTCGGAATTGCAGTTATCATCCAGGAAATGATTGATGCGGAAGTTGCCGGTGTTGCCTTCGGGATAAATCCCATGAATGGAAACAAAAATGAAAAACTGATCAGTTCGGTATATGGTTTGGGTGAGGGCCTTGTATCCGGCGAACTGAATTCAGATAATTATACATTAACCCGGGAAAAAATAAATTCGCAACTTACCGAAAAGACACATAAAATTATTCTTGATTCAGAAAGTTCCGGTGGAACCAGGATGGCCGAGGTTGAAAAAGTGAAACAGAACATCGCTTCGCTGGATGAGCAGAAAGTTTACGGGATCGGCAGGATTCTCGACCAGCTTTTTTCCGAATATAAAAAACCACAGGACATTGAATTTGCTTTCAGATCCGGTGAATTGTTCCTGTTGCAGGCAAGGCCGATAACTACACTAAATAAATTCAATGATCAGAGCGGAGATTACATTCTCTGGGATAACAGTAATATCATTGAATCTTATCCGGGAATTACCACGCCGCTTACTTTTTCTTTTATCAGCAAATCGTACGAGGGCGCTTACCGGCTTTTTGGTGGCTTTATGGGCGTGAGTGAAAAAACCCAGAAACAAAATGAAAGAGTATTTGCGAATACACTCGGGTTGATTAACGGAAGAGTTTATTATAATTTAAAAACATGGTATCACATGCTCGCTATGCTGCCCGGCTATAGCATTAATGCGCGTTTCATGGAAAAAATGATGGGTGTGAAAGAGCGGTTTGATATTCCGGAAACCTACCGTTTGACGAAAGGAAAAGCATGGTGGAGCATTGTAAAAATGATCGGGAGAATGTATATGCGGTTCATTTCTCTTCCCCGGAAAAGAAGAGCGTTCATGAAGTTGCTTAATGAAACTATTTCTCATTATAAGAAAATCAATTACAGCGAGAAAAATGCGAATGAACTGATGCAATTGTATCTCGAATTCGAAAGAACATTGCTGAATGAATGGAAAGCGCCATTATTGAATGACTTTTTTGCGATGATCTGGTTTGGCCTTCTTCAGAAACGATGCGTGAAATATGGCCTGAGCAAAAAAAATCAGAACATTCACAACGATCTTCTCTGTGGCAGCAGCGACATTATTTCCATTCAACCCATTCATCGCAGTATAGCTCTTGCCACTTCTATTTCATCCGATGAAGAATTAAAAAAGTTATTCATCCATGAAAATGAAAAAACAATCTGGAAAAACCTTTCAGAAAATAAAGCGGAAAAATACCGTGAACTGAAAACAGAGATTGACCGGTATATTTCTGATTTCGGAGAACGCTGCATTGGTGAACTTAAACTTGAAACAGTTTCTTACACGCAGGATCCGGCTAAATTCATTAAAATATTAAAATCCTATGTTGAAACCGGCATTACGCTGAAAACCACATCAGGGAAAATAGAAGAAGAACTCCGCGCAAATGCGGAGAAGGAAGTCAATGCAACACTTCAATATAATATTTACAGAAAATGGAAGTTGAAAAGAACGTTGAGCAAAGCCCGTGCGCTGGTCAGTTCGAGGGAAAATCTCCGTTATGAACGGACCAGAGCTTTCGGAATTGTACGCGAAATATTTTCGAATATGGGAACCCGGTTTTATTCCGATGGGATCATTGAAAACGCGCGGGATATTTTTTATCTCACACGGGAAGAAATATTCTGCTTTATCGAAGGAACCTCCGTAACACAGAATATAAAAGCGCTGATTCAACTGAGGAAAACGGAATTTGAAAATTATCAGAAACAGGATATTCCGTCAGAAAGATTCGCAACCTATGGAACCGTTTACCACGCGAATGATTTTTTCAGTCTGAGCAGGGTGAATAAAGTAGAAGGAGATCTGAAAGGAATCGGGTGTTGCCCCGGCAGGGTAAAAGCAAAAGTGAAAGTAATATTGAATCCCGATGAAGTTTCTTCTCTTGATGGAGATATACTTGTAACATCCAGCACTGATCCGGGTTGGGTGACACTTTTTCCAAGTGCATCCGGAATAATTGTGGAGCGCGGAAGTTTACTGAGTCATTCCGCCATCGTCTCACGCGAAATGGGAAAACCCTGCATCGTTTCGGTTACGGGACTGCTCAAGACTTTAAAAACAGGAGACGAAATAGAAATGGACGGCAGTAGCGGAGAAATAAAAATAATTCAGAAAGCATGAAAGACGATTTGACAGAACGCGTCGATTTCGAGATCATCCGCTATGCGAATTGCTGGGAGGATGCTGATATTCTCCTTGAGGGATTGTCACCTCATTCGGGAAGCAGAATTCTCTCGGTCGGTTCGGCAGGTGATAATAGTTTTTCTATGCTTGCAGCAGATCCGGAATTGGTAGTTGCGGTTGATGTGAACAGGATACAGCTCTACCTGATCGAACTCAAGAAAGTTGCTATAAAAAAATTCGATCATAACGCAGTCCTGGCTTTTTTAGGATTTATCCCTTCTGAGAACAGGAAAGATTACTTTGATCAGGTCAAAAATGATTTAAGTGATGATGCAAAAAATTATTGGGAAAAAAATATTCAAACGATCGCGGATGGCGTGATTTACCAGGGGAAATTTGAAAAATATTTCCAAATGTTCAGTGGAAGAGTTCTGCCATGGATCCATTCTAAAAAAACAATAGCAGAATTATTCCGGGATAAAACAGATAAGGAGCAGGAGAAATTCTATAATGAAAAATGGAATTCATGGAGGTGGAGAATGCTGTTCAGGATATTCTTCAGCAAATACGTGATGGGTAAATTCGGAAGGGATCCGGAATTTCTGAAAGAAGTGGAAGTACCTGTTTCGGAATATATTTTCAGCAAGGCAGGCGTGCATTTAAAAACCGGGAAGGCCCAGAAAAATTTCATGCTTTATTTTATCATGAATCGGAACTTCGGGACATTGTTGCCCCACTATCTCCGGAAAAATAATTTCGAAATAATAAAACGGAATATAGACCGGTTGAAGATAAAAGAAGGTTATGCCCAGAACGCGATCACTGAATACGGAAAATTTCATTTTATGAATCTTTCCAACATATTTGAATATATGGATGAGAAACATTTTGCTTCAACGGCGGAAGAGTTGATTGCCGGCACGCAACAGGGAGGGAAACTTGCTTATTGGAACCTGATGGTTCCGCGCAGAATATCCGGAAATTTTCCTGAGAAAGTTTCCTATGAGAAAGAAACGTCTCTTGCTTTGATGGAAAAAGACAAAGGTTTTTTCTATAGCCAGTTCATCATCGATACAATAAAATGAGCAAAGACATTATTCATACGGCCATTCTTGCGGCATCCTTTCTCCTGCTTTTCGGGTTGGCGGAAATTCTTTACCATAAATTTAAAGTAAAGGTTGAACTCACCAGAAAGCTCGTTCATTTCGGAACAGGACTGCTCACACTGTTATTTCCGCTTATGCTCAGCAATCAATGGTTTGTTCTTTTTCTTTGCGGAAGTTTTGCGTTCATACTACTGGCCAGTTTGAAATTCAATCTGCTCAAATCTATCAATGCAATTGAGCGAAGTTCTTTTGGCAGTATTCTGTATCCGGTTTCCGTTTACGGATGTTATCTTGTATATAATTATTATACAAACAAATCCGGAAGAACGCCGGATCAATACATCTATTTTTATTTGCCGATTCTCACGCTCGCTATTTGTGATCCGATGGCTGCCCTATTCGGAAAAAAATATCCTTACGGAAAATTCACAATCGGGAAGGACACTAAAACAATCGTGGGGACCGGCGCATTTTTTATCAGCAGCGTACTGCTTTCGATCGTGATGCTGGTTTGTTCCGGGAAATATTCTTCTGGTACTTTTCATCTTCTCCTTCTTGCAGCGGGAATAGCTTTATCGGCTTGCGTTGTGGAAGCGGTGAGCGGTAAAGGAAGTGACAACATTACCATTCCTGCCTGTGTAATTACAATTTTAATTTTTTTCTTATGAAATACACCATCGTTCCGACAAAACCCGGTGACGGAAATTTTAATCTCTTTGAAAATTTTCCGAAAAATATTTATCCCGCTGATAGTTTGCATTTCAAACTTCCTGACCCTATCAATACAGAATATCTTGAATCCTGTTATGTGCTTACAGAAGATGGACAATGCAGGGCCAGGATCGCGCTTTACAATAATCCTTATTTAATGTACAATGGAAAAAAATCCTTTTGTATCGGAAATTATGAATCGGTGAATGATGCGGCCGTTTCCGAAACTTTACTTGCTTATGTTGCACAAGAAGCAAAACAACTGGGTGCAGCTTACCTGATAGGGCCAATGAATGGAAGTACGTGGGATAATTACCGTTTCAGTCTGCATCATAACGCTCCCAATTTTTTTTTAGAACCGTACCAGCATTTGTACTACAACCGGCAATTTGTCGATTCAGGTTTTGAGGTAATCGCAAAATATTTCTCAAGTCTTGAACGTGAAATGAAGGCCGATATTCCGGAATTAATTCAGCGGGAGAAACAATTGGTAGCATCGGGCATGAAGATCAGGAATATCAACCTCGCTGATTTTAAAAATGAATTAAAAAAAATGTTTGAGTTCAATGAGTTGGCGTTTCATACCAATTTTCTTTACACACCGGTATCACTGGGAACATTTCAAAAAAAATACACCGAAGCGCGAAAATTCATAAACCCTGAATTTGTAATTATTGCTGAAGATGAAAAGAGTAACATCATAGGATTTTTTTTCTGCGTGGAAGATTTTTTTAACCGTACAGAAAAATCGCTTATCGTAAAATCCATTGCAAGGCACCCGGATAAAAAATGGGGAGGGTTAGGACACATTATGGCAAATGTAATTCTCAAACGGGCCATGAATGCCGGTTACAAATCTTTGGTTCATGCATTTATGCGGGAAGAAGGAACGTCGGTGCAATTATCAAGAAATACTTTCGGCGAGGTCTATAAGAATTATGCGTTGTACGGCAAAGCACTTTAAAGTTGATCAAAAATAAAAATGAAAAATAATTTCAACATAGTTGATTTATTCTTTGAGTCTGCGGAACGCGATCCGCAAAAGACCGCAATCATTTATAAGGGACAAAAAATATCGTTTGGAGAATTCCGGAAACAGATTACGGATACCGCCGCTTATTTTATGAGTAAAGGAATCTGTAAAGGCGACCGCGTTATGATTTTTGTTCCTATGAGTTTTGATCTGTACAGAATTGTCCTGGCACTTTTCAGGATCGGCGCTACTGCAGTTTTTCTTGATGAATGGGTGAGCAAAAAAAGAATGGAAGAATGTTGCAAGGTAGCAGGATGCAAAGTATTCATTGGAATATTCAAAGCGAGAATACTCTCGTTTTTTTCATCTGAATTGAAAAAAATTCCGATTCATCTTGGTGTGAATTATTCAGCGCCGGTTTCTCCTGTAGCATTTCCTGCTACTTCCAGGGAGGATACTGCCCTTATTACATTTACAACAGGAAGCACGGGAACTCCTAAAGCCGCAAAACGAACGCATGGTTTTTTGCAAGTGCAATTCAATGCACTACTTACCAAAATTAATCCGGCAGAAGATGATATTGACATGCCTGTTCTACCGATCGTACTTCTTATAAACCTTGGTTCAGGAACAACATCAGTGATAGCCGATTTCAAAGCGGGCAAGCCGGGTTCACTGCAACCGGAAAAAATAATCGGGCAACTTGAATCGAATTCAGTAAACAGGATAACGGCATCTCCGTTTTTTGTGAAAGAAATTTCCAGGTATGTCATTAAAAATAAAATTTTATTGCCGCACCTGAAAAAAATATTCACGGGTGGGGCTCCTGTTTTTCCCGGCGAAGCGATCATTTATCGAAATGCATTTCCCGATGCTGCAGTGCAAATTGTTTACGGTTCCACTGAAGCCGAACCTATCAGTTCAATTGATGTGAAGGAACTTGTGCAAAGTGCAGATAGAATTTCTGAACGTGGACTCAACGTGGGTAAACCGGATAAAAATACAACCGTAAAAGTCATCCAGATCACAGAAGAAAATATTGCGGTGACAAGTGAGCAGGAGTTGAACGCGTTGGAAGTTCCGGAAACTGTGATTGGGGAAATAATTGTAAGTGGCGATCATGTTCTTACAGAATACTTCAACAATCCCGAAGGCCTGAGGAGGAATAAAATATTCATCGGTGAAAATTGCTGGCATCGTACCGGCGACAGCGGCTACCTGGGTAAGAATGGGAATTTATTTTTAACGGGCAGGTGCGCCACCCTGATCACGAAGGGCGGAAAAATTATTGCCCCTTTCATCTATGAAAATATTTTTCAGACTATTCCCGGAATTGAAATGGGAACAGTAATGATGCTCGGTGAAAAATTGACAGCGGTCCTTGAACTTAATGATCCGTCGCAGGAAAAAGCAGCGCGTGAAAAGGCGTACACTTACGGAATTGAATTCGATAAAATTATTTTTCTGAAAAAAATTCCACGCGACCCCAGGCATAATTCAAAAATTGATTACGCTTTGCTCCGATTGCAATTAAGATCCTCTGCAAAATGAAAAGTAGTAAGACGACAAAGCTGAATAAGAAACCCGGGCCCCAATCTATTCCACTGATCGGTAACGCGATGGGATTCGCATTGAATCCGACGGAATTTGTTCTTAAAAATATGCGGAAATACGGCGATGTTGTTTTTTTCAAGGCATTGAATTTCAAATTTGCCCTGGTAAGTAATCCGAATTATATCAAGCAAATTTTACAGGAAAATAATACCAACTATACCAAAGGTACCGGCTATGCTCCGCTGCGGCTATTTCTTGGAAATGGATTGCTGACCAGTGAAGGTGATTTCTGGCTGAAACAGCGACGGCTTCAGCAACCTGCATTCAGCAGAAAAAATATCCAGGAATATTCAAATACTGTTCTTCATGCTGTGGGTGAGATGCTCGACCGGTGGGAAGGAATGACGAATGAAAATAAAACGATCAACCTTTCTCTCGAGTTGATCAAACTCACCTCGAGAATAACAGGAATTACGCTGTTGAGTTTTGATTTTGAAAATGAACCGGACGAATTCTGGCATGCATTATCCTACGCACTAAAATATGTGAACAACAGAACACGGACCAATCCGTTTAATCTCCCGGCAAATTTCCCGACCCCTGCGAACATAAAATTTTCGAAAGCTTCTGAAAATATTGATAAAGTAATTTACAGGACCATTGAAATGCGAAGAAATAAAGTGGATGAGTATACTGATCTTTTATCCATGCTGATGAAGTCGCGCGATGAAAAAACAGGGGAGGGGATGACCGATAAACAACTGCACGATGAGGTACTCACCATTTTCCTGGCAGGACATGAAACTTCCGCGGACGCTTTGATGTGGTGCATTTATCTCCTTGCCAGAAACCCTGATGCTGAGGAAAAAATATTAATTGAAGTTAAAAATGTTGCGAAGAACAAACCAATTTCATTCGAGGATTTACCGCAACTGATTTATACTTCTCAGGTAATTGAAGAATCGCTCCGGTTATATCCTCCTATATGGTTGATCGGAAGGCAAACGATCAAGGAAGACAAACTTGGCGATTATATTATTCCGGAGAAGACTGACATTATGATCTGCCCTTATGTGATGCACCGGCATCCCGCATACTGGAATGAACCTGATAAATTTGATCCCGAACGTTTTTCTCCTGAAAATTCAAAAAACAGATTACCCTATTCCTACATTCCATTCGGAGGAGGGCCGAGATTATGCATTGGGCAGAATTTTGCAATGATGGAATTGCTGATAACTGTAGCGGCTATTATCAGGAAATTCAGAATAAAAATTGTGAGCGGAGATAACGTTAAGCTTGGTGCTTATATTACACTTCGCCCTGAAAAAGACATTATCGTTCAACTTGAAAAAAGAAAATCATGAATACAAACCATTGTACAGTTTTGAAAGTAGCCGTAAAAAAATGAAATCTGAAAATCCTGCACTCATAAGAGCCGTGCAATATTCTTTCTACCCGTTGATCGTGTTTGGTTGCTTAGCTGTCAATATGATGCTTTTCGGTTATTTTGAAAAAAAATACTGGCCATTCATACCACTCCTGCTTGTTTTTGGTGTCATAATTATTATTGAAATTGGAGAAAGGTACTTGCCGTACAAAAAGGAGTGGCAAAAAAATCAGGGCGATGCCGGTGCGGATTTTGTTCAGACTTTTGTCTCCGTTCCTCTTGCTTCCAAGATCATTGAAAATATTTTGCCGCTTATTTTATTTTATCCTGCATTATGGGTCAGAAATAAAATCGGTATCAATATCTGGTCAGCCGGAATTCCTGTCCTGCTGCAGCTATTCATAATTCTTTTAATGGCTGAATTCTGTTTTTACTGGATTCATCGCTTTAGCCACACTAATAAATTTCTATGGCGATTCCATGCTGTTCATCATGCCTGTGAAAGAGTTTATTGGATTAATTCCGGAAGATTTCATTTTCTTGACACACTCATAGATTCCCTGTTTTTCTTTTTTCCACTGGTATTATTCGGGGCTCCGGTTGAAGTAATGATCCTGTTTATCGGATTAAGTGCAGTCACAGGTTTTCTCGAACATGCCAATGTGGATTTTCGAGCAGGGTATCTTAATTATTTTTTCAATACCGCGCAGCTTCACCGGTGGCATCATTCGATTGAAGTGCGCGAATCCAATTCTAACTTTGGGAAAATTATTTCAGTATGGGACATTGTATTCGGCACATTTTATTTTCCAAAAGAAAAACAAATAAATAAAGTTGGAATTCAGGATAAGGACAAAGTTCCCAATTCCATCTGGGGCCAGTTGAAATATCCGTTCATAAAAAAAAATTAGGAAATCTGTCCAGGTTTCTCAAACCAATTCTCTGTTTCATTCTGCCGCACACCATCCGGAAAATTCGAGATTTGCCTGCCTGCGGCAGACCCGAAATTCAGGATTCGATATTTATTGCAAACAGAAATGATGAAGTCTTTTTAAAATCTCAAATTATTACTGATTAAGCAGCCCGCCTTTTTTGCGAAGGATAAGTGAAGCGGCAATGGAAACAAAAAGTGAAAGAATGATATTTGTTGCGCACAGCATGCTTGCTCCACGGAAAAAATTTCCACGCGTTACACCGCGAAGTTGCGCCATGATCTCACTGTCGCTTGCGCCGTGAATTTTCAGTTCGCCGGTGAATTCTTTCAGGTCAATGTGTGTCCACGCGATGAACTGAAAAATACTGATCATAAGCGCAGCAACGCTTCCACCACTTACGCCTGCTTTCAATCCGAGTTTGAATTCGATGTGCCCGTCCATCTCGTGATCGCGCGTGCGCTTGATGGCCACGTAAGCGCCACTGAGAAAAACAAGAAAGGAAGCATACTGGAAAATGGCGGTGGCATTTCCGCGTGGCACGTAGATCACACCTATCATGCAGGCGACGGAGATTGCGCCGGTCACCAATCCTGTTTTTACTGCCTGGTTCATGTGGGAGGATTACAGATAGTGCAGATGTTACGAAAATGCGGATGTCTGTTGATGATTATACTTGTCAGCGGCAAGAAGCCTTGTTGTATTTTAATACAACTTTTACCAATGAAGAAATTGTTATCCGTTCATCGAGATCAGAAACTCCTCGTTACTTTGCGTGTTCTTCATCTGCCCTTTAAGGAAATCCATCGCTTCCTGCGGATTCATATCAGCAAGATGGTTGCGCAGGATCCAGATGCGCTGCATGGTGTCTTTATCCATGAGCAGATCATCGCGCCGTGTAGAAGAAGAAACGAGATCGATCGCAGGGAATACGCGTTTGTTCGCAAGTTTGCGGTCGAGCTGCAATTCCATATTTCCTGTTCCTTTGAATTCCTCGAAGATCACCTCATCCATTTTCGAACCAGTATCGATGAGCGCGGTGGCAATGATCGTAAGTGATCCGCCTCCTTCAATTTTCCGCGCAGCGCCGAAGAAACGTTTTGGTTTCTGCAATGCATTTGCTTCCACACCACCGGAAAGAACTTTTCCGGAAGCAGGTTGCACGGTGTTGTAGGCGCGGGCGAGACGTGTTATGGAATCAAGAAGAATGACAACGTCATGTCCGCACTCCACCATTCGCTTTGCTTTTTCGAGAACGATGTTTGCAATTTTCACATGGCGATCGGCCGGTTCATCGAATGTAGAAGCGATCACTTCTGCACGTACACTGCGCGCCATATCGGTCACTTCTTCCGGGCGTTCGTCAATGAGCAGGATCATGAGATACGCTTCAGGATGATTATCCGCGATCGCATTCGCAACTTCTTTCAGCAAAATAGTTTTTCCTGTTTTGGGTTGCGCAACAATGAGTCCGCGCTGACCTTTTCCGATCGGCGTGAACATATCCATGATGCGCATGGACATACTTGTTTTTGATTTTCCGCTTCCGCACAATTTGAATTTCTCTTTCGGAAAAAGCGGCGTAAGAAAATCGAAAGGTACGCGGTCACGCACGTAGGAAGGATCGCGCCCGTTGATCTTGTCCACTTTTACTAATGGAAAATATTTTTCTCCTTCTTTCGGCGGACGAATAGCACCGCGACAAGTGTCACCTGTTTTGAGTCCGAAAAGTTTTATCTGCGATTGAGAAACATAAACATCGTCGGGAGAATTCAGGTAATTGTAATCGGAAGAGCGGAGGAAACCATAACCATCGGGCATAATTTCGAGCACACCTTCAGCCACCACCACGTTATCGAAATTGTACATTTCTTCGAGAGGAGGTTTCTGTTGAAACTGTTGTTGCTGATAAGGGCGCTGCTGGAATTGCTGGTAAGGGCGTTGCTGCGGATTATTTACGTTCCCTGTGTTCTGCGGAATATTCTGCGGATTGTTTACGCCCCCGGTGTTTGGCGGAATATTCTGCGGGTTGTCTGCATTCGGTTTGTCACTTCCCTGCTGCGGGTTCGGATTGTTTGTTCCCATTTGTGCCTGAATAAAAGCCGGGGGCTGATTGTAAGCCGGAGGTGCCGGAGGAGGAGGCGCGTTTTTATTGAAAGGCTGCCGCTGTTGATTTTGATTGTATTGCTGGCGTTGCTGAGGGTTTTGCTGACGTTGCTGTAAATTCTGCTGTTGCGTTTGAGGGGGAATAATATTTTGCTGAAGAGGAACGGGATTCTGTTCAGGAGTCGGCGTGGTGTTCACTGCAGGATTCGGATCCACTTCTATTCTTGTTGTATCCGGATTGGGATCGGGCAAAAGAGTCTGATCAGAATCGCCGGTATCGAGTGTCACGAAACGTGAATCAATCTTTTCTTCGGAATCATTTGTTGTTTCTTCTGATTTGGATTTTTTTACTTTTCTCTGTTTGGTCATATCGTTCGTTTCAGTGTTTTCATTTTTCGGACCGGTAATAGCTTGCGCATCGAGGATCTTGTAAACCAGTTCCTGTTTTTTAAGCGTGTCGTGTTTGGGAATGTTCAGCTGCTTTGCAATTTCGCGGAGCTCACCGACCAGCTTGCTGTTCAGATCAATAATATCGTACATGTTTTTTTTTAAGAAGTAATAGAATTAAAGGATATTGATTTTTGTTCGGTTTTGATTGGGAATTCTGACTGGCGGATCTGCTACGCTGTGACGTTTCAGCACTTAGTTTGTAACCTGAGAATAAAAAGATCCGTGTCGGATAAAGAGATTTTTTTTTAATGCGATGTGAAAGAAACTTTTTTGGGAAGGGAAAAACCCGGAAGGGCTTTTATATCTGGAATGCTTATGCAATAATACGAAGAATTTTTTGTTTCAAACGAATTCCGGAGTTTTTTTTCGATGTTTTGCGGGCATTTTCACTACCTCTCTTTTCGCTTGGCATATCAATTTTGACTAAAGAATCGGTGATCAGTCCGTGATAATCTGTGGCAATATTTCTGTCAGGTATTAGTGGTTCTTTATTCGAGAATATTGACGACTGATTAACGCCTATTTTATCTCTTACCCAATTCGATCACTTCCATATTGGAAATATTTTTCCCGTCGATCACAAACTGCATCATAGTTCTCACCTTGTGAAAACCCGAAATTCCTGCGGCGCCTGGATTGAGGTGAAGGCAATTGTATTTTTTCTCAAATTTCACAAGCAGGATATGTGAATGTCCACAGATGAAAATTTGTGGCGGATCTTTTTCCATTATTTTTTTCACTTCAGCAATATAATTTTCCGGCCTTCCGGCTATATGTGTCATCATTACATCCACCTCTTCACATAAAAAGCGATTGGCTTTCGGAAAAAAATTTCGCACCTCCTGCCCGTCAATATTTCCGTAAACACCACGTACCGGTTTTATTTTTTCCAGTTCTTCTATCAAGTATTTGTTTCCGACATCGCCGGCGTGCCAGATCTCGTCGGCATTCCTGCAATGAGAAATAATTTTTTCATCGAGGTAACCATGCGTATCGGATAGCAGTGCGATCTTTTTCATGCGGCCGGATTATTTTACCACTGCAATTTTTCCGGTATAATTGTGCCGGATATCAATATGAAAAAAAATCGGCATTTCACGCTGAAAACATAATTGTCTTCCTGAACAAGGCCTGTACTTTTTCCATTGAATTTTCTCATTGAAAAAAATAGCTGCAATAACTAGAGTTTATATCGATTAAGATTTGCATAACAATGATTACAAACGCTCCATTATAAAAAACTGAGTATTTGCAAGACATTCCCGATGCTCAGTCTTATTCATTTGAATGTCAAAAAGTCTCCGATTTCGCATTTAGTATCTTATTCGGAATAAACTCTACTGTTCATCTGATCAGCAAAAGATTGGTGACGCAATGCTTTTTCACTTCACCGGGATTCGAGATGCAATCGATCACTACATAATAAGTTCCTTCCGGAGCTATTTCATTTTTATTTTTTCTGCCATCCCATCCCGCATTGTAATCTTTGCTTTCAAAAATGAGATTTCCCCAGCGGTCGAAGATCTGCATGTGAAATGAAAGTGGAGGACAAACAAATCGCGGACGGAAATTATCATCTTCAGATGACATTTCATTGGGAATAAAAATTCCGCAACCGATCGAATCATTCACCTCCGCAATATTAAATTCAAGATCGCTGCAACGCACTGTTCCATCACATTGCAGGAGGGAATCTTTTTTTGTCCACTGGTAGGATATCTTCCATTTATAAATTCCATCCGGCATTACATTCCCATGATTCCAGTAATGGCCATTCCAGCCTTCTTCCGGAGAATAGGTTGTGAGAATAAGTGTGTTTGACGTATCGTAAATTTCCATGGTAAGATACCACGGTTCTATTCCACTGAAATAAGGCCGGAATAACTGAGGGATTCCGTCATTATTGCCAATGAAAACCGTTGGAATAACAATTCCTGTTTCACAGGGCAGGGGCACATGATCCTGTGCGCACAAAAGCGAATTGAAGAATAAAAAGAAAAGAAGAAAAATATTTTTTCGCATGAGTTGAAAATAAAAAACGGCCACCGGAATTTCCGATGACCGTTCAACAAGTGAAATTATTTACCGGATCAGGCTCACTTTACCAATGAGACTGTGCTTGTGTCCCATCACATCGATCGCTTTGATTTTCCAGACATAAGTATCGATCTGGCAAAGATCTTCGTGTCCCTGCACTTTTCCATTCCATCCTTTGTTCATGTCATCGGTGTAGAAGATGAGATTTCCCCAGCGGTCGAAGATCCACATTTCGAATTTATCAGGATCAATTCCGATTCCCTGTGCGAAGAATGTTTCGTTGATTCCATCTCCGTTCGGAGTAAATGCATTCGGAACGAAGAGCGTTACATCCGGATCTATGCAAATAGGATGGACGGTTGTATCCACGCATCCGTTCACTGAACTCACAGTGAGAACGACGTTGAAACATCCGGATCCGCCATACATGAACGAAGGATTCTGAAGTGTTGAGGAAGCACTGGTTGTATCACCGAATGTCCATGACCAGGTATTTGCGCCGATAGAAGCATCCAGGAAATAAATGGTTGGATCAAGTTCTGTTGTCGGTTGCGGACTTGCAGTGAAATCTGCAACTGGCAGCGGGTAGATCGTAATGTAATTCGGCATTACTATTGTGTTCGTGCATCCTGTAGATGTGGTTACTGTTAATGTTACAGAATAAGTTCCTGCAGTGATATAACAATGTGAAGGATTCTGAGAAGTAGAAGTTACACCATCGCCAAAATCCCAACTCCATCCTGTGATCGTTCCGTTTGCTAAGGTGGAAAGATCGGAGAAGTTCACGCAATGAGGAACGCAACCTGTGAGCGAATCACCAGCAAGTGTTGCAACTGGATTTGCATTGACAGTAATATTCACACTCGCACTGTCGATGCAACCATGCGCATCCTGCACTAACACAGTTTGTGGTCCGGTTGCAACAGGAACATAAGTCTGAGATGAACCTGATTGTCCGAGCGGCACCCAGTTGTAAGTGTATCCGGGAGTTCCGCCAGAAGCACCACCTGTAAGCGTTACACTTTGTCCTGCGCAAACTGCAGGAGGATTCACAGATGCAGTAACTACAAGCGGAGTTGGTTGAGTTATTGTTGTAACTGTTGTATCGGTACATCCTGCAGCATCTGTTGCTGTGAATGTGTAAGTTCCGTTACAAAGAGCAGAAGCGGTCAGGCCAGTTCCGCCCGATGGAGTCCATGCATAAGTTGGAACTCCGGTTCCGCCTGTTGTAGAACAAGTGATCGTGCCATCACACGCGCCATTACAACTCACGTTTGCAGAAGAGACAAAATTCGAAACGACACCTGGAATATTATTTACAGTAATTATAACTGTTCCTGTGCAGTTATTTGCATCAGTAACTGTGCATGTATAGCTTCCGGGTTGTACACCATTCCATGTTGCAGTTGCAGGGCCACCAGTCCACTGGTAATTAAGTGTTCCTGTTCCGCCTGATCCGCTTGCAGTCACAGATCCATCGAACTGGTTGCAATGTGCATCCACTTCAGTTGCTGTTGCAACAACTGCAGTCGGTTGTGTTACCGTTGCAGTTCCGGTTGCCGTACATCCGTTATTATCAGTTACGGTTATGTTATAAGTTCCAGCGCAGATATTACTGCATGATGGTTGATTGCAACCCGTGCTCCAAAGGAAGGTATATACTGGTGTTCCGCCGGAAGGAATGACCACTATTTGGCCGTCACAGGCGTTGAAACAGGTAACGTTGAATCCTGCAGCAGCTAGCGTAAGAGCTGTTGGTTCCGTTATCGTGAAGGTTTGTGTTATAATACAACCATTCGCATCCGTCACGGTACAAGTATAGGTGCCCGCGCAAAGTGATGCGGCCGTTGCAGCGCTTCCGCCTGAAGGGGTCCAGTTATAAGAGTAAGGTGTAACACCTCCGCCAACGGTTACCGTTGCAGATCCGTTACAGGCTGCATTGCAATTCACATCTACCTGCGTTCCTGAAATGGTAAGTGCAGGTGGTTCTGTTATTGTTACTGTTGCTGTGGATTGACATCCATTTGCATCTGTTACGGTGCAAGTATATGTTGCGGGACAAAGTGCGGTAGCGTTCGCCGCATTTCCACCTGCAGGTGTCCAGTTGTATGTATAAGGAAGAGTTCCTCCTGCTACAGTTACGTCGGCAGTACCGTTACAAGCGCCATTGCAAGTTACATTCGTGAATGCAGAAAGTGTTGCGGTAGGTGATCCTGCGTTCGGAACTGTAACAGAAATTGTGAACGTGCATAGATTCGCGTCTGTGATCGTGCAGGTGTACGTACCCGCGAGAATATTAGAAGCAGTTGCTGTAGTCTGCACCGGGGTTGTATTCCATGAATAAGAATATATCGGAGTACCGCCAGACGCTGTTGCAGTGGCAGATCCGTTCGGGTTTCCACAGGTAGATTGAATGAATGACGAAGTTGCCGTAAGAGCAGTAGGCTGAGTAATATTGAAGGTTTGTGTTAGAATACAACCATTGGCATCCGTAACAGTGCAGGTATAGTTGTTTGCACATAATCCTGTTGCTGATGATCCTGTTCCGCCTGAAGGAGCCCATCCATAGGAATAAGGAGGAGTTCCACCGGTAACAGTAACGGTTGCAGAGCCGTTGCACGCAGCATTACATGTAACGTTTGTTTGAGAAGGTGTAATTGCTAAAGCAGCAGGTTGCGTGATCGCGAAAGATTGTGTAACCGAACATCCTGCAGGAGAATTGATGGTAACGGTATAGTTACCCGCACATAATGCACTTGCAGTAGCGCCCGTACCACCAGAAGGTGACCATGAATAAGTGTATGTTCCGGTTCCACCAGAAGCAACAACTGTTGCGCTTCCGTTACATGCAGCATTGCAGGATACATTCACTTGCGATCCGGTGCTTGTAATGACAGGAGGTTGTGTGATCGTAACAGTAGCAGCATTCAAACAGCCGTTCGCATCTGTGACTGTGAACGTATAAGTAGCAGGACACAATCCTACTGCATTTGTTCCTGTTCCTCCAGTTGGAGACCAGCTATAGGTGTAAGGACTTGTGCCACCCGAAGCTGATCCGGTTGCAGTTCCATTACATGAACCGAAACAAGTTACGTTTGTAAATGCAGTGATGGTTGCAGTAGGAGATCCCGCGTTGGGAATTGTAACCGCAACGGTGAATGTGCAGAGATTTGCATCTGTAATTGTGCAAGTGTAAGTTCCGGATGGTAATCCAGTTGCAGTAGAAGTATTCTGAACCGGTGTAGAATTCCATGAATAAGTATATGGACCGGTTCCACCGTTACCGGTGGCAGTTACAGAACCATTTGAGTTACCACAGGTAGCGCCGACAAATGATGTTGTAGCTCCGACAGCAGTAGGTTGAGTTATCGTAAAAGTTTTGGTGATAGAACATCCTGCCGGAGAACTGATCGTGCAGGTGTATGTGCCCGCGCACAATCCGCTCGCAGTTGCACTTGTTCCACCTGAAGGAGCCCATGCATAAGTGTAAGTACCATTACCACCGGCAGCAACTACGGTTGCAGTTCCATTGCATCCACCATTACAAGTGACATTGGTTTGCGATTGAGTAGCAGTTATTGCAGGCGGTTGAGTGATCGAGAATGATTGTGTTATAGTACAACCTGCGGGCGAACTTATAGTGCAAGTATAATTACCTGCACAAAGTGCGGAAGCAGTTGCTGCTGTTCCTCCGGAAGGAGTCCATGCGTAAGTATATGTTCCTGTTCCGCCGGAAGCAACAACGCTGGCTGATCCCGTGCAACTTCCGTTACAAGTAATGTTCACTTGAGAATTTGTTGCTGTGATAGCTGGTGGTTGTGTAATGTTGAATGTTTGTGTTATAGTACAACCCGCCGGCGAACTAATGGTGCATGTATAATTTCCTGCACATAGAGCAGAAGCGGTTGCAGCGGTTCCTCCAACTGGCGCCCATGAATAAGTATAAGTTCCGGTACCACCAGCGGCAACTACTGTTGCACTTCCATTGCACGAACCGTTACAGGTAACATTTACTTGCGATGGAGTAGCGGTAATTACAGGGGGTTGTGTGATGGTGAATGTCTGGGTGTGGGTGCATCCGGCAGGCGAACTGATCGTGCAGGTATAGCTTCCTGCACATAGAGCAGAAGCGGTTGCAGCGGTTCCTCCAACCGGTGCCCAGGAATACGTATAAGTTCCTGTACCACCTGCGGCAACTACTGTTGCACTTCCGTTACACGTTCCAAAGCAGGTAACGTTCACCTGAGAGGGTACATCAGTGATTGCTGGCGGTTGAGTGATGTTGAAGGTTTGTGTTCCAGTACAACCACCTGCACCGGTAACCGTGCATGTATAGGTGCCTGCACATAATCCGGTTGCGCTTGATCCAGTTCCACCGGAAGGTGACCAAGCGTAAGTGAATGGACCTGTTCCACTAGTGACTGTTACTGTTGCCGATCCATTACAACTGCCAAAACACGTGACATTGGTTTGCGCGCCAGACAAAGTTAAAGTACCTCCAACAGTTGGGACAACAACGGTTGCGGTTTGAGATCCGCATGTTCCGGTAACTGTTACAGTATATGTTCCCGCACAGAGTGCAGTAGCAGTAGAACCAGTACCTCCACTTGGAGACCAACTATACGTGTACGCGCCTGCAGGAGTAGCCGTGACTGTGGCAGATCCATTACAAGCGGAACACGTGGCTCCAACAGCACTTGTTGTTAGAGTAATGGAGGCAGATGTACAGGCGACGCATGTAGTTCGCCAATAGGTACACGCAATGCATAAATTATAACAGTCGCCACTCGAACTCACACTAAAGTTAGCTGATGTTTGTCCGACTGCATAAGTAGTAGCAGTAGAAATAATATTCCACCAGTTCCATGTCAATGCACATGCAGTTCCATTGATCGACCATGAATTCGGATTGAATTGAATATCTCCAATGCCGAAAAATCCATTTCCGTTGGTAGGGGTTCCGCAAATTGCAGGGAAGGTCATATTCCAACTCGCATTTCCTCCATTGACAACAATTGCTCCATCCGCGATGTTGATCGTACCCTGCCATGCCTGGGAAGCATCACTCCAGATGACGATAAGAGTAGCTCCATCCATATCATTTCCCGATGTAGGAGGATTAGTAAGAATTCCACTGATGTTATAAGTTCCGTTTCCGCTAATGCAGGAAGTAACGTCTGCGCGATAAGTATAAGATCCTGCATATCCCCAGCATTTATCCGGACCCTGTCCAACAATTGCCATTGGATAATTTGTGCTGACAAGAGCAGGATTTACAATGGTTGCAGTTTGAGCTGCACCGTTTCCTGATCCTTCCGCCCAGAGATAAGCTTTTTCAATTACTCCGCATGCAGGAATACCGCTTATCACAAAAGGAGCAGGTTGATTAATTCCTGCAGGTGTGAAGCGTTTTCCCAAACGCTGAGATGCGGTTGCATAATTCAGTCCGCATTTTGTCAGGGAAAAAATATTTCCCATCGTTCCATTTCCATTTTGCGGATTTACATTGGGAATTGAATGTTGAACAGCAGTATTATCGCTGGGATGATAACCGCATGCACCCGGAATACCAGGGCAGTCATTCAACGAGTTGTTGTGTGTTTGTCCGAATGCAATTCCGGGGAGAAACATCACGAACAATATGACAGAGCGTAATATCTGTTTCATATTGGAAGGGATTTAAGTGAAATTCAAGTGTTTGCCGTAGCCAATATATAGCAATTCTGAATAAAATCAAATAATTGATACCAACAATTGTTCAAAAACAATAAAAAAGGCCGTTTCCTAAGTGAAAACGGCCTTCCGGTAAATAGTTTTTATCATCGAATTAGGGAAACGTGCCCTATCAGGCTATGCTTTTTGCCGAGAACATCCACCGCTTTTATTTTCCAGACATACACATCTTCCTGGCAAATATCCGAGTGACCTTGCACACATCCGTTCCATCCTTTATTAATATCAGTAGATGTAAATATGAGATTTCCCCAACGGTCGAATACCCACATTTGGAATTTTTCCGGATCAAGTCCGATTCCCTGTGCAAAGAAAATATCATTTATTCCATCTGCATTCGGGGTGAATGCATTCGGCACATAGATTGTTACATCAGGATCTATACAAACGACATGCATGGTTGTATCTACGCAACCGTTGGGTGTACTTACAGAAAGTACAACCGGATAACAACCAGAACCTCCGTAAGTGTAACTAGGGTTCTGCAAAAGCGAACTTGCATTTGTTGTATCGCCGAAACTCCAAGACCAGGTAGTTGCATTTATTGATTGATCCGTAAAATAAATTGTAGCATCAAGTTCCGTCGTTGGTTGTGGACTTGCTGAGAAATCAGCAATTGGATTCGTGAATACATTTACATAATTCGTCATCGTAATTGTATTCGCACAACCGCTGGTCGATGAAACAGTAAGCGTAATTGTATAAACTCCGGCGGTAATGTAACAATGAGTTGGGTTCTGTTGTGTTGAAGTATTGGCGTCACCGAAATTCCATGACCATTGATTGATCGTTCCGCTAGCAAGTGTTGAAAGGTCTGAGAAATTCACGCAAAGAGGAACACATCCCTGTAGCGAATCACCGCTGAGTCCAGCGACAGGAATCGGATTAACCGTTACAAGAACATTTGCGCTGTCCACACAATTATTCACATCCGTAATGTAAACGCTGTAAGTTTGGGTTGCAACGGGAACGATATTCTGATTCTGTCCAGGTAATATT
Organism: Bacteroidota bacterium; assembly: GCA_016194975.1. Classification (NCBI taxonomy): domain Bacteria; kingdom Pseudomonadati; phylum Bacteroidota; species Bacteroidota bacterium. The sequence goes on along the minus strand of JACQAM010000007.1, from coordinate 209,342 downwards.
CCTGGCATCCATACATATTGATATCCCGGAGTTCCACCTCCGGCTGTTGCAGAAAGTGAAACAGGTTGACCATTGCAAACAGATGGTGGATTCGCAGTCACTGTTAATGTTAATTGAGTCGGCTGAGTTACAGTTGCAGTTACGGAAGAAGTACATCCCGTTGCATCAGTTAGCGTAACAGTACAATTTCCGGCGGACAAATTAGGTGCAGTATTTGTTGTACTTGGCGAACAACTCCATGAATAACTATAAGGGGTATTTACCCCGTTATCCAGCACAGTAATGGAACCATTATTGCCACCAAAGCAAGACACATTACTCACCTGCCCAAGTGAAGCAATCACTCCCGGAATATTATTCACAGTTGCCTGAGCAGTGTCATCGCAACCATTTGCATCAGTAACTACAACGAAATAATTGCCCGGAGGAATATTGGAATAAGTAGAACCCGTAGCTTGCTGTGGATTATACCAAACCGGTGTAAGTCCTCCTGTTCCACCGGAGAAAGTTGCTGTTGCAGATCCGTCAGATTGGCCGCAATGTGCATCGATCTCCGATGTGGTGATAATGATTGCCGGGGGTTCTGTCACTGTTGCAGTTGAAGTAGCAGTACATCCATTGAGGTCAGTTACAGTTACATTATAAGTTCCGGCACAAACGTTTGAACAACTTGCAGCAGTACATCCCGTATTCCATGAGAAAGAATAAGGAGAAGTTCCGCCGGCCGGGATCACCACAACCTGTCCGTCACAAACTCCAAAGCAGGAAACATTAAAGCCAGCAGAAGTCAAAGTAAGTATGGGTGGCTCGGTAATAGTTACCTGTTGTGTTATAACACAACCATTGGCATCTGTTGCGGTACAGGTGTACGTGCCTGCGCACAAAGCAGGTGCGCTCGGCCCCGTTCCTCCCGATGGCAGCCAGTTGTATGTGTAGGGTGCGGTTCCACCTGTAACAGTTACAGTTGCGGATCCATTGCAAGCGCCAAAACAAGTGACGTTTGCCTGAGCTGCAGTAACAGCAAGTGCTGTTGGTTGAGTTATTGTAACTGTTGCAGTTGAAGTGCAGGAGTTGGCATCTGTTGTTGTGCAGGTATAAGTACCCGGACATAATCCAGTTGCATTCGCAGAATTTCCGCCTGAGGGCAACCAGTTATATGTGATTGGCGGAGCTCCACCAGCAACAGTTACGTTGGCTGTTCCATCGCAGGCATTGAAACACGACACATTGGTGAATGAAGCAAGAGTTGCTGCAGGTCCACTGGCGTTCGGTACAGTAACAGTAACAGTTGTAGTACATCCGAGTGCATCCGTGATCACACAGGTGTAAGTGCCCTGAGGAATATTGGGTAATGTTGGAGTCGATCCAGCGATCGGAGACCACGAATATCCATAACCCGGAGTTCCGCCAGCAGGAGTAACAGTTGCACTGCCATTCGAATTACCACAAGTGGCACCTACAAATGAACTTGTTGCAGTGAGAAGCGGAGGTTGCGTTATAGCGAAAGATTGTGTTCCAGTACAACCCGCTGCATCCGTAACAGTACAAGTATAATTTCCTGCACATAAATTCGGAGCAGTCGGATTAGTTCCTCCTGAAGGCATCCATGCATAAGTGTACGGAAGAGTTCCTCCGGACGGAGTAACCGTTGCAGATCCATTACATTGTCCATTGCACGAGACATTAGTCTGCCCGGTATTGGTCACAGTTATTCCACCACCTGAAGTTGGAACAGTGACAACAGCGGTGCCGGTTCCGCAGGCGGCCGTAACAGTAACGGTGTAAGTCCCGGCACATAAATTAGTAGCAGTGGAAGTTGTTTGCCCCGATGGCGACCATAAATAAGTATATGGACCGGCCGGAGTAACACTTACGGTTGCACTTCCATTGCATGCAGAACAGGAAGCGGGAGTTGTAGAGGTGGTTAATGTGATAGAAGAACTTGGAGTGCAAACAGTACAGGTTGTGCGATAATACAACCCTGCAATGCACAGATTATAACAATCACTAGGTGTACTGATAAAGAAAGGAGAAGTGGTTTGCCCGGCAGCAACTGTTGTATTCACTTGTTCAAAATTCCACCAGTTCCATACGATAGGATCAGCTGTGAAATTCAAATCAAGAGAAGACACCGCCATTTGAATATCACCCAATCCGCAAAAGGCTACCGCATTCGTTGTAGCGCCGCAGACTGCAGGGTAATTCATATTATAAGTTGTACTTCCGCCATTGATGACGATAGCTCCATCGTCAATTATTAATGTTCCGGAATACAATTGCGTTGGATCTCTCCACACAACGAGCAGTGTTGCGCCGTCCATATCATTTCCAGGAGTTGGCGGGTTTGTGAGGATTCCACTGATGTTATATGTTCCATTTCCACAAACGGAAGGAGTTACATCAGCGCGATAGGTATAAGATCCGCTATAGCCCCAGCATTTATCGGGACCAGAACCTACTACTGCCATTGGATAACCTGCCACACCACAAGGGCCGTTGATATTTGCAGTTTGTGCTGCGCCGTTTCCTGATCCTTCCGCCCACAAATAGGCTTTGAGAATAATTGCACAGGAAGGAATTCCACTGATAACAAATGGCGCAGGCTGATTTATTCCCGCAGGAGAAAATCGTTTTCCAAGTCTTTGAGATGCGGATGAATAATTTAATCCACATGCGGTATTGTTATAAATATTTCCGAGCGTACCGTTACCGTTTTGGGGAGTTTGATTCGGGCCCGAGCGCGATACATTCGAAGAATTAGTGGAATGATATCCGCAGGCACCTGGAATTCCAAGACATCCTGAACCGGAAATATTAGTTTGGGCGAACGCAAAAGAGAAAAAGAAAACAATCGCGAACGTTACGAGAAAGCGTAGATGTTTGATCATCTTGTTTCCGTTTTTTAGAAAATGGTGTGTTTATTAGGTATTTGCCAATGGCAATTTACTTCAAATAAATGGTTATTCCAAATGAAGTTGGCATTAGCCCAAAATCGAGGATAAAAAACATAAAAAAAGCGGCCTTTATGATAGTAGCCGCTTATTAAAGAATTCAAAAATGTCAATGAATTAAATTCACGTGACCAATCAATTTATGCTTGAATCCAAGATACGCATCCGAATAAGTGATCACCCAAACATAGGTATCGATCTGGCAAAGTGTGGGGCCATCTTTTACGTGACCATTCCATCCTTTATTCTGATCATATGTTTCGAAAAGTAAATTTCCCCAGCGATCAAATATCATCATGTGAAAATCATCCACATATTCACCATAAGATTTAAACTCATCATTCTTTCCATCTCCATTCGGTGTAAAAGAATTCGGAACATAAATCGTAGTATACGGAACAATGACAACATCCATTGTAATTGTATCTGCACAACCGAATTGGTTGACCACAATTTCAGTGACCTGATAAATTCCTGTATCGGGATAAGTATGCGCAACATCGGAACAACCAATTGAAGTCACGGTGTTCCCATCACCAAAATCCCAATAGCATGTATCACCGCCAATTTCTAAATCCTCGAAGGAGATCGTTGCTTCATCAATTGTAGCAGGTTGCGAAGAAAGGATATTGACCCCGGCAACCGGTGTCGGATCTGCCGTGATATAATTGTTGATCGTAAGAGAATCTGTACATCCGTTCACATCATCAACATGAAGCGTCACCGGATATGTACCTGGAATTATATAACAATGTGAAGTATTGCATCCTGAAGCAGAAGTGTTATCTCCGAAATTCCAGATGCAATTTGCGCTTGAAGGATTTGATGAACCCGTGAAGTTCACACAATGCGGAGCGCATCCGCTCAATACATCGCCACTGAAAGTGATTACAGGAAGTGGATTGACGGTCACTGTAAATGTTGTTGTATCAGCAGGTGTATTGCAGACATCCGTTGCGACTACAGTATAGGTTGTAGTTACCGTTGGAGAAACAGTAATGGATACGTTGTTTGAATTATTATTCAACCACAGCCAGGAATAAGGTGGCGCACCACCCACTGCACTTACCGATAAAGTAGTTGATTGTCCAATACAGATCGGGGAAGTTCCGGCGATAGTCGCAGTGATAGGCACAAGTGCGGGCTCTGTAATATTGAATGTGAATGAATTCTGACAACCGAAATTATCAGTGACATCCACAACATAAATTCCCGCAGTAAGATTTGACGCAGTGCCGGTGATGCTCACGTTAGGTGTCCAAGTGTAAGTGAATGGCGCGGTTCCCCCTGTTGGAGTTACCGAAGCAGAACCATTATTCCCTCCATTACAAATAACATTGACCGAAGTAGTATTCATTGGCAAAGATCCAGTGCCCAATACTACAACCGTATCAACTGTTGTGCAGCCAAGACTATCCGTTGCTGTGCAAATGTATTGTCCGGGCGGCAACGCTGTTGCAGTTTGCGTGGTTTGAACCGGTGTGGTATTCCACGAATAAGTAAAAGTTCCTGATCCTCCAACCGGTGTTGCACTTGCGGTTCCGTTACTTGCAGAACAACTGCTTGGTGTTTGTGCCATTGTAAGAGTAAAAGGATTGGCGCAACACGTTTGACAATTTGATTGAAAATACAATCCCATCACACAAAAATTATAACAATCGCCGGAAGAATTATTTCCGAAAACCGCAGACGACTGCCCGGGAGTAACTGTAGTTGCAACATCAATATCATTCCACCAATCTTCAACAGTTGTGATCGGGAAAACTCCATTTAAAGTAAGCTGAGAACCGAGGCCCTGCAGATCACCAACGAACATGAATGCGCGCGCATTACTCACTGTTCCTGTACATGCAGTAAATCCTGTCATAGTTTGTGTGGTGGTTCCACCATTGATCACAACAGCTCCATCCCATATATTAATATCACCCTGGAACGTTGCAGTCGGATCACTCCAGATCACAACCATTGTTGCACCATCAACATCATTCGGATTTCCGGTAGGAAAACCACTGATCGTATAATTTCCATTTCCATTTGTAATGGAAGTAATGTCGGCGCGATAAGAAAAAGTTCCTACATATCCCCAGCATTTATCCTGATCCTGCCCAATCATCGTCATTGGAAAAGCAGCAGATGATGCCGACGGATTTGTAACGTTGATCGTGATCGCAATTCCATTGCCTGAAGCGTCGCACCAGATAAATGCTTTCTGAATATTTGCTGTCGCTGGAATTCCGGCAATAGTAAAAGTTGCAGGTTGAATAACACCCGGTGGAGAAAATCGCTGACCGATCTTGACCGTGGCTTTAGTATAATTCAAACCACACGCCGACATTGAAAAAGTGGGGCCGAGTGTTGCGTTTCCGTTCTGTGGCGAATTCGGATTGCCCACACTCAATGTATTCACTGAATTTGTTACCGCTGGATTATGTCCATTTTGGGGAGTTGATCCGCTCTGTGCACTAAGGGAAAGCGCAACAGTAACAACCGAAACCGGGATCAGGAGTAGTTTTTTCATCATCGTTTGCCGGGGCAAAGATAAAAAAAAATAGGTAATCACGACAAATCATATAAATTCATCGACAAAATAGACGATAATATCGACTAAAAACCCAATTCCAGAAGAATTTTCTGGCAGTTCATAATAATGTCACGCAGTTCGGCAGAAGGAATTAATCTCCGGGAGTAACGCTTAAGCGAAAGATCATTAATAAGGACGATCGTGCGCTCACACATTTCGGGTTGGAATTTTTTCAAACCGAGACGATAACGAATATTTGAAGGAGAAGATTCTTCCCTCTGCAATTCACATCGCAGACAAACTCCCAGAAGAACGGCTTCGTACAATTCGATGATACACCGCTGCGGATTTCCGTATGAAAGATATTGATCTGCACTTTGCATATGATCGACAGGTAATGGACCGGTATAAACGGGAATCGGAGGTTCTGCCGATTTCCCACTTGCAATTTTTTCTTTTCTCAAAAGTTCCCCCTGTTTTTTTTTCTTCTGCAAATAAATGAGCAACACTGTCAGAATAACGATCACCATGGGAATAATGATCCAGAGCGCAGTTTCAAAATAAGAAGTGCTCTCGTGTTCACCGGGAAAGGAATCCGGCAGGTTACTTTTTAAAGCAGCATTGCCCTGAGCAGCCGCATCAACGTGAAGATCGAAAGAAGAAGATTGAACAGTGTGGTACTTTTGATCGGCCGGATCCCAGTAAGAAAATGAAACCGGTTCCAGGTGAAAATCGCCTGCCTTATGCGGAATAAAATTGAACGTGAATTTTTTGAATCCGGAAACTCCGGCAGAAGTGGTCGTCAGTGTATCATACGCATCCGCTGGAAAAACGTCGAAATCCGAAGGGCAATTCAGTTTCGGAAGCTGTACAAGATTTACGTTCCCGCTTCCGCTTACGATGACGGTGAGTGTTACCGGTTCATCCGCTTTCACCGTGTTTTTATCCAATGAAGCCTTCAACGTGAATTCTCCGACGTCACCGGAAAAACCGGCTGGCTTTCCCTCATCAGGAACTTTTACTGAATTAACTGAAACAGGTTGCGATTGAAGCTCAACTGTAGTTTCTGTTGAATTAAGATCATCCACAATTTCATCTCCCGTAGGGAAAGCAACCGTTTTTACAGTACACGGAAATGTATAGATAGGAAGTGGGATTTTTCCTGTACTGTTGGCAAATACAAATTCACGATAGATCACTTTTCCAACGTAAGTCACTCCGTTAACTATAATTGTTGTATCAGGATAAGAAAAATCGATGGGATACGGAGCGTTGTTATAATAAAATCCAACAAAGGATTGTGCAATGGGCCGATCGGAACTGTAGTACGTTGTTCCCGGTATTCCATAAATGCGGATCGTGAGTCCGATCTGTTCTCCCACCTTCACGGTTCTCTTATCTGGTTCGCAACGGAGAAAAACTTTTGTATCGCGCGTGATCTTCACCGTGCCGGTCGTGGAAACTGTAAGCGTAAGTGAGTTCGAAAAAATGCGTTGTGTTCCTGACTGAACATAAGCCGGGCCGATGGTGAAAGTTCCTGTGCGCGATGGCTGAATCTCGAAGGTCTGGCTCAGATTTACTTTGCCGCTTCCTCCGGCATAAGAATAATTATTGGAAGTACTGACGATCGCAAAACCATCCGATTCAGGTAGTGTGGCAAAATCAGTTGCATCCTGCACCTGACCAGAGAGGGTGATGACCGCGTTTTCCCCGAGTGTGATGGTATCCTTATTGCAACTGATCTGCAATTGCGCAGACACAGTATTGCCGGACAATAAAAGAAAAAGTACTGTCCGTAAAAGAGAAAATATTTTCCAGTTCGTTCTCACCAGTCTTTATCAAGCGAACGGTGTTTCGAATTCCGCGCCCGCATTTTATTATTCATATTATTCCGCGTCTTTCGCTCTTCATCTTTCATTGCGTCGAGCATGCGCTGGGCCTGGTCATCACTGAGTTTTGAATTATCCTGGTTCTGCTGCTGATCCTGGCTTTTATTCGGCTGCTGAGGACTCTGATTATTTTTATTCTGATTCTGTTGCTGACTCTGTTGCTGATTCTGTTGCTGATTCTGATTATTTTTCTGATTCTTATTGTTTGAATTATTGGAATTGTTCTGGTTCTTCTTATTGTTCTTGTCCTGCGAATTTCCATTGTTGTTCTGTTGTTGTTGTTGTTGCTGCTGCTGCTGTTTTTTCAGCATCGATTGAGCATAAGCAAGATTGTATCTCGTCTGATCATCATCCGGATGAATTTTCAGCGCCTGTTTGTAAGCGTTGATGCTCTCTTCATATTTTTTCTGTTCGAGCATTGAATTTCCAAGATTGTGCCACGCACGCGCATTCGTGTCTGCGTTGTTGCCCGTGATCGCATTCGCGTACGCCTGCGATGCCGCATCATATTTTTTCTGCTGGTAATACGCATTGCCCAGGTTATAACTCGCAACATTTTTTAAACTGTCTTTCTTCACGGCTTCTGCATAATGCTGTTGGGCACTTTTGTAATCTTTCTTATTATAATCGGCATTTCCGGCTCGCGTATTCTTGTACGGATCTTTGTAATGCGTGGTGTCCTTCTGTGCATCAACTGAAATGCAGAAAAGGATCGCGATGATGGTGAAAATATTTTTCATGTTCAGTTTTTCAGTTTCGTTGTCCTTCGGGAAGAAAAGTTTCCGCGATGAGTGAAATGATCGCAAGAATGAGAAAGATCTGGAAGAGCGGCGTGAATACAGAATAACGCCACGTTTCCTTTGTTGTTTTATTCAATCCCTGGAGTTTATTGTAAATAGTTTGAAAACCAATGTCGGCCGATGTTGCGCGCAAATAAATCCCTTTTCCCGAAGAAGCCACATCCTGTAAAAGTGATTCGTCCATTCGCGTGGTCACCTCATTGCCATTCTCATCGAGTTTATTTCCTGTAAAATTTCCCTGGTCATCATACAACGGGATCTTCGCACCGGTTGTAGATCCGATACCGATACAATTCACAATGATCCCCTGTTCAGCAGCGCGCTTCGATTCTTCCACCGCATCATCTTCATGGTTTTCTCCGTCAGAAATAAGAATGATCGCCTTTCCTCTTTTTGAATCATCTTTGATAAATGAACTTGTTGCACGGTCAATGGCCGCGCCAATGGAAGTTCCCTGCATGGAAATAATATCCGGCGAAAGTGAATTCACTACCATTTCTGCAGCGGAATGATCGGAGGTGAGCGGAAGTTGTGAATACGCCTGTCCTGCAAAAACAACTATACCTAAACGGTCTTCTCCTGTTTTTGGAATGAATTGCAGTAAACCGAGTTTCGCACGCTCAAGCCGGCTCGGCTGAAGATCGCGTGCAAGCATGCTGTTCGAAATATCAACAACGAGAACAATATCGATGCCGGTGTTTTTTACTTTTTGTTTTCCGCCTGCAAGCTGGGGCCCGGCAACTGCGGCAACAAGAAAAATAACCGAGGCGAAAAGAAGAATGAAATGCCAGAGGCGCAACACCAGATTTTCACCGAGTAATAATTTTCCGGTGAAAGCACTCTCTGCATATTTCTGCAAACGTTCTTTCCTGAGCGAAACAGATCGCTTCCACAGTAACCAACAGGGAACAGCCAGCAACAGCAATAAAAGAAACCATGGACTGTCGAGTGTCATGTGATGCTGTCGAATAAAGTGTAACGTAAAATAAATTCCACGAAGAGAAGAAGAATTGCAATATTCACGAACGGAAGAAATTCTTCCTGCCGCTGCTCATTGTCATTCTTTTCAAATTCACTTTTTTCCATCCGGTTAATCTCATTGTAGATCTCTTCCAGTTTACCGGAATCGCCGGCGCGGAAATATTTTCCACCGGTATTCTTCGCAATGTTCATCAGCGTTGCTTCATCAATGTCCACATCCTGGTATTGCTGAACAAATGTTCCGTCGGGATTTTGCGTAACCGGTGCAAGAACTTTTCCGCTGTTGGCGCCAAGGCCGATCGTGTAAACACGAATGTTATAAGTCTTCGCAAGTTTTCCTGCATCGAGCGGCGCAATAATGCCTGCATTGTTTTCTCCATCGGTAAGTAAAATGATCACTTTGCTTTTTGCTTTCGAATCTTTCAGCCGCTCCACACATTTCGCAAGTCCCATTCCTATAGCAGTTCCCATTTCGAGTGTAGCCGGATCCATTGTTTCGATCATCGTCTTCAGCGCTTCATGATCGGAAGTGAGCGGGCAGAGTGTAAAAGTTTCTGCACTGAAAATAACCACACCGATCCTGTCGTCGGGACGCGCATCAATGAATCTTTCGGCCTGCGTTTTTGCAGCGATCATTCTCGTTGGCGAAATATCGATCGCGTTCATACTCGGGGAAACGTCAATGGCGAGCATGATGTCGATCCCTTCTCCGTGTGAACGTTTGAATTCTGATTTTGATTGCGGCCTTGCGAATGCCATGATCAGAAGAACGATCGCGCCGAGACGAAGAATATAAAGTAAGGTTCTCCATTTCACGATCGGTGGAGAGGGAGCGCCCTGCAGATAACGGAACGAAGAGAGACGAAGAACTGGTTTTCCTTTTCCCGCCAATAAAAAAACAGCTACGGCAAGAACGGGAACTGCAAGTAAAAACCACAGCGCCCATTTATCGGCAAAAATCAGGGAGTCCCACCAGTCTATCATGGCATCATCGGTTCTGGTGGTGGAACATAAATAGTCATCTGCACATATTCGATCGCCGACTGCAGGTTATTCTCGCAATCCATTTCAGTTGGAATGACCTTCGCGAATTTTACCATATCGGCATTGCGGAGAATTCCTTCAATAATTTTCATCGAATGCACTTCCGCTCTTTTTCCATTGAGCGCACGCAGGATCTCTCCCGTAGTCATTTCTTTCGCATTTATTCCGTAACGCTCCACGATCCATTGACGAAGAATGTCGGTAAGTGCAATGTGATACATTTTCATTCCTGCACTTCTCCATAATTTTTTCCGGCCAAGTTCAGCCAGTTCCTCGAGGATGCGTTCATGCGGCAAGAGGTTGTGCATCGGAATCTGCGCAATCGGAACCTGTTTCTTTTTCTTTCTCAGCGCAACGATCAGCAGAATGATTCCTGTGATCACAACAAGAGTTGCAAGTGAAATATAAAGAACGATCGGCCAGGGATTTGTTGGAATTATTTTTTCTGCAGGAACGTCAATGATCCCCTTGATGTCCATGATCGGTTTCGTGGTGTCAACCGGAATTGTTGCGACGTAAAGAAATAAAGTATCCGTCCGGACGGTATCATTATCCACAATGAAAATGAACGGAGGAATGCGATACATGCCGGAATCAAAAGAAGTGATCGTGAGTTTTTTTGCCTGCTCATACAGAACCGAAGCGCGATCGATGAGTTTGGTGGAAAGTGTATCTGCTTTTACGATCTCAATATTTTTCATGATCGTATCTTTCAACTCCGGCCATATCACTTTCGATTTCACCGATCCTTCGCGGTAATGCACACTTAACTTCAACTCAATCTGCTGGCCGATCTTCATCTGGTCTTTCTGCAATTTGGCGATCGCACCTTTGTCCTGCGCGAAAACATTCGCCGTGATCAGCGAAAGAAAAAATAGGAATACGTGTGAATGACGGAACATTTTTTATCGGACACGTTTTTCTCTCCGCCGGAATAAAGAGGAGAGTATGCTCATGTAATGAGCACCGGTTGCAATATGTACTGAATCAATTCCTGTTTTTCTGAAAAGATCATCGAGCCACAATCGATGTGATCGTGCAGCACGCGCATAATTCTGGCGAACTATTGGATTCGAAGTGTCTACCCACATCAAATCGCCGCTCTCACTGTCGATGAGTTGCACCAAACCGATGTCGGGCATTTCAAGTTCACGCCGGTCGTAAATACGGAGTGCAACCACATCATGACGACGATTCGCAATACGAAGTGCATCTTCATAACTGCCCGCCATGAAATCAGAAATGATAAAAACAATGCAGCGGTTCTTGATCGCATTCGTTACATATTCGAGTGCGGCGCTGATGTTCGTTCCTTTCCCCGAAGGTTTGTGCAACAACGATTCGTGAATGATGCGCAGGATGTGCGGCCTTCCTTTTTTCGGCGGAATAAAATTCTCCACGATGTCGCTGAAAAAAAGTACGCCGGCTTTATCATTGTTGTGAATTGCAGAAAAAGAAAGTACGGCGCTCAGCTCAGTAACAAGATCCCGTTTCAGTTGTGCATGCGTTCCGAAATCTCCGGAGTAACTCACATCCACAAGAATCATCACTGTAAGTTCGCGTTCTTCTTCGTAAACTTTTACATAAGGATGATTGAATCGCGCAGTAACGTTCCAGTCTATCGTCCGCACTTCGTCGCCCTGCTGGTATTCGCGCACTTCAGAAAAAGTCATTCCTCTTCCTTTGAAAGCGCTGTGATATTCACCGGAAAAAACCTGGTTGGTGAGTCCGCGCGCTTTCAGTTCGATCTGCCTGACTTTCTTTAGAAGTTCATCGGTTTCCATTGGAGAAATTGATTCGGGGCGAAAAAAATCAGGGAACCTGTACTACGGCAAGTACATCGCGTATCACTGTTTCACTCGTGATGTTTTCTGCTTCCGCTTCGTAAGTGAGCCCGATGCGGTGGCGCAATACGTCGTACGCCACTGCGCGTATATCGTCCGGGATCACGAACGCACGCTGCTGCAGGAATGCGTACGCTTTCGCCGCCTGTGCGAGCGAGATGGACGCGCGTGGAGATCCGCCGAATGAAATAAGCGGCGCAAGTTTCGATAAACGATATTCAGAGGGAACACGCGTGGCAAAAACAATATCCACAATGTATTTTTCAATTTTCTCATCGAGATAAACGTCGGCCACTACATCGCGGGCACGAATAATTTCTTCCGGTGTAAGAATAGGTTTCGGTTCGGTACGGTTCACTGCAAGTTGCTGGCGAATGATGCGTTGCTCTTCTTCACGCGTAGGATATTTGATCACGCACTTGAGCATGAAACGATCCACCTGCGCTTCGGGAAGTGGATAAGTTCCTTCCTGCTCAATGGGATTCATCGTCGCAAGAACCAAAAACGGAGAAGGAAGTTTGAACGTGTTATCACCGATGGTCACTTGTCTTTCCTGCATCGCTTCGAGTAACGCACTCTGCACTTTTGCCGGAGCGCGATTGATTTCGTCAGCAAGAACGAAGTTGGAGAAGATAGGGCCTTTGCGCACCGTGAACGATTCCTGCTTCTGGCTGTAGATCATTGTACCAATGAGATCGGCCGGAAGAAGATCGGGTGTGAACTGGATGCGGCTGAAGTCGGCGTGAATGGTAGACGCAAGTGATTTCACTGCAAGTGTTTTTGCAAGGCCTGGAACTCCCTCGAGGAGAATGTGGCCGTTCGAGAGCAGCGCAATGAGCAAACGCTCGATCATTGTTTTTTGTCCCACGATCACGTGATCGAGTTCTGCATGGATCTTCGGAACGAAAGCTGATTCTTTCGCAATGCGATCGTTCAGCGCCTGAATATCTGTTGTCATAAATTGGTGTGAGATTGGCAGTGAGTCAAAGTTAGTGGTATGCTATGTAAAGGAAGGTGGCTTGTTGTAAAATAATGTTAATGGTTATTGGTAAATGGTCATTTGCTATTGGGATTTGCTTCGAAGTGACGAAATGTTTAAGAATTAAATTTTTTGTTGCAATAATATTTTTGGAAGATGGATGATGGAGAAAGGGTTTTGAAATGAAATCGTTGAGTACTGTGTTGCTTTTATCTGAAATAGCTTATAGAGAAAATGAAATGCGAATGAAACTAGTCAGAGTTGCTGCCTTGTTTTTTTTAACAGTAGAAATTCTTTTGTTGGAAATAATCGTAATTGAATATTATTTACTTGAAAATATTTATTTGACGAAGACAAGAAAAAGTTTTAATAAAATGTTTTCATTTTAGCTTTGATGAGTATAGATTGTTGAGGATAACCTCTAATAGTTGTAATATTATTTTTGCCATGGGTGACCGGTCATTTAACGAGCTGAAGAAATTTAGTATAGGCCCGATGTGGCACCTTCCCGATCGCGATCGGGATGTGCCGCAGCGGGAGCACAGGAAATTTGAAGAACAGGGGTTGCCCTCCTGAATAGGCTTATTACCCAATAGAAAATAGCAATTCACTGTAACTACATGTTTCTGTGTAAACCGTAACTTTGTCCCGCAATTTATGGCCGCGTTCATGCAAAAATATTTCCGCTACTTCATTCAGCTTTCCTACAATGGAACCGGTTTCTGCGGATGGCAATTCCAGCCCGGCGTTCCCACCATCCAGGAAACACTGCAGGAAAAAATGAGTTTGCTGCTGAGAGAAAAAACTGTTGTCGTCGGGTGCGGGCGTACGGACTCCGGTGTGCACGCGAAAAAATATTTTGCTCATTTCGATTGTGCGCAGGAAGGAATAGAGAACGATGAAAAAATAATTTTCCGGCTCAACAAAATGCTTCCTCCCGGAATTGCCATTCAAAAAATTTTCAGAATGCCTGATAACGCGCACGCGCGATTCGCCGCCACATCGAGAAGTTATGAATATCATATTTCGCAAGTGAAAGATCCGTTCGGAGCCAATTTCTCCTGGGAACTGCATGAAGAACTCAACTTTGAAAAAATGAATGAAGGAGCAAAAATAATTATGGGGTATGATGATTTTTCCGCATTCAGTAAAACAGGAAGCGACAATAAAACGACGTTCTGTAAAGTGACATTTTCCGAATGGGAAAAAACAGAAACAGGAATAGTCTATTTTATTTCTGCAAACCGTTTCCTGCGCAACATGGTGCGCGCCATCGCGGGCACGCTCACGGATATGGGGCGCGGAAAAATTTCTGCCGGTGAATTCAAAAAAATAATTGAAAGCGGAGACCGTTCGGAAGCATCGATGTCGGTTCCGCCTGGAGGACTTTTTCTTACGGATGTGAAATATCCTTTGGAATTCGGATTGGAGCCGGAAAAAATGCAGAAGGCGGAAAACAGAAAACAGAAAACAGAAAACAGATCATGAGTGCCGTATCCGGAAAAGCGATAGACTGGAAATTACTGAAGCGTATTCTCGGATACACGCGCCCTTACCGCGGACTTTTATATCTCGCGATCAGTCTCACCATCACGCTTTCATTTTTGTCTATTGTGCGGCCCATGCTCATCCGTTACACGATGAACACGTTCGTGCATACGGGGAATGCAGTTGCAGAAAAAAATGAACTTCATCACCAGCTTATTATTTTCTGTGCGCTCATGATCGGCATGCTCATCATCGAATCTGTTTTCCAGTTCATTAATTCCTACAGCACTTCATTACTCGGACAGCGCATCGTGAAAGATATGCGCGTTCAGCTTCACAATAAAATTCTCCATTTCCGTTCAAGATATTTTGATCAAACGCCAATAGGAATGCTGGTGACAAGAACAGTTTCCGATATCGAATCCATCAACGATGTTTTTTCACAGGGATTCATTGTCATTGCCGGCGACCTGCTCACAATTTTCGTTTACATGGGCGCCATGTTTTTTGTGAACTGGAAAATTACACTCATCGTTCTTTCCACAGTTCCTGTTATGTTCATTGCCACGTGGTGGTTTAAGAATGCAGTGAAAGCTTCTTTCATTGAAGTGCGCAATGCAGTGGCCGCTCTCAATACATTCGTGCAGGAGCACATCACGGGCATGCGCGTGGTACAGGTTTTTAACCGCGAGAAAGTGGAGATGGGCCGTTTTGAAAAAATAAACCGCAAACACCGCGATGCGAATGTGCGCTCGGTTCTTTACTACTCCATATTTTTTCCGGTGGTGGAAATTCTTGTTTCTGTTTCTCTCGGATTGCTCGTATGGTATGCGGGGAAAGAAATCTTTGACGGATTTGCAGAACCCGGCGACGTTACGCTTTTTGTAATTCTTATTAACCAGTTTTTCCGCCCGATCCGCATGCTTGCTGATCGCATCAATACTTTGCAAATGGGAATGGTGGCTTCGGAACGCGTTTTCAAAGTGATGGACACGAAAGATGCTATTGACGATAATGGAAAAACAGCATTGCTGAAAATAAAAGGAGATATTTCTTTCCGGGAAGTGTGGTTCGCTTACAATGAAAAAGATTTTGTGCTCAACGGAATTTCTTTCGAGGTGAAAGCGGGGCAAATGTTTGCGCTCGTCGGTGCAACGGGTTCAGGAAAAAGTTCCATCATCAACCTGCTCAATCGTTTTTACGAATACAATAAAGGGGAAATAATGCTCGACGGGAAAAATGTCCGCGACTACGAACTGCACGATCTTCGTTCGAACATCGGTGTGGTGCTGCAGGATGTTTTTCTTTTTTCCGATACCATCTACAATAACATCACGCTGCACGATCCGTCCATCACGAGAGAAAAAGTGATCGCTGCGGCGAAAGCGGTGGGCGCGCACGATTTTATTTCCCGCCTCCCGGGCGAATATGATTATGATGTGAAAGAAAGAGGCGCAACACTTTCAGTAGGACAGCGCCAACTCATCGCGTTCATACGCGCCTACGTGTACGATCCGGGGATTCTTGTGTTGGATGAAGCCACTTCTTCCATCGATACAGAATCGGAAATTCTCATTCAGAAAGCGACAAAGGTGCTCACGGAAGGAAGAACTTCCGTGGTCATTGCACATCGCCTCGCCACCATCCGCAAAGCCGACACTATCATTGTACTCGATCACGGAAAAATAATTGAATCGGGAACGCACGATGAACTGCTGAAGAAAGAAGGCCAGTACCGCAGATTATTTGAACTGCAATTCAAAGAAGAACTGGTGTAGGGTGGATTACAGATTTTTACGGAATACAGATTACGGATGTAAACTGATTTTACCTATAAGAATTGTATCCGGAACATCCGTTAATCTGTAATCTGTATTCCGTAAAAATCTGTAATCCTCCCGCGTAATCCCCTCAGTTACTTACAATTTTCCCTGCAGGAATTTGAATATTCTCCATCGCATTTATCAGCCGCAGATCCATTCTTGTTTTTCCGCTCTCGAGGATCGTGAACATCGGGAGGAATTTTTTTCCGTAACGGAATTCTTCAGCACGATAAGAAGTTCTCGAATAAACAGTTTGCGAAAATGTATCGTCGAAAGCTTTAAGCAATACAATGAGTTCCGCTTTGGTTTCCATAATCTCTTCCAGATTTTTTCCGAGGAACGGACTGTTCTCATCAATAGGATGAACGATCGTCCAGCTCGTCGGGAAAAGATTTATTTTATTCCGCTCAAGTGGTAAACGTGTAAACTGGCGGATCGGATTATTTTTTTCAAACCAGGCAAGCGTCACTTCCATTTCCACTTCTATCAATTGGTTCCTTCGCATATTCACGAGACGGAACATCAGCCCGGTCATGTCGCGGTAAGGAGCGATGATCGCATTTTCACTGTAAAGCAGTTTCGCCTGCGGGCGCGAGAATCTTCCGTAAAGCAATCCTGTTGCGAGCGCGAAACTCAGCAACCCCATCATCGATTCGATCGCAGCAACCGTGCTCGCTGAAATTCCTATTGGAGAAACGCGTCCGTAACCGAGCGTGGTCAGTGTTTGTGAACTGAAAAAAAATGCTTCGAAGAATTGATGAGTTGAATCCACTGCCTCCACACCTTTCAGTTCTCCCATCCCGAGAAAAAAATAAACGGTTGCAAAAATTAAATTCGTGGCCAGGTAACCGATCGTGATCAGCAGGATGAATTTCGGCCACGACATAGTGATCAGCGTATGATAAATTTCATAGTTCTTGAATTTCGGTTCACCCACGCGTTCGAGATTGAACGAACCGTCTTTCTTCATGCTGCGGTCGGCGCCTTTCGTACCGAAACCGAGATCGTCATTATTCTTTGTTTTAAGGGAGGAAGCCATGACGTAAAACTAAAGATGTTTTCGCGTAAATCCGTATTGGTTTTTTCTATGCGAATGTTTTGGAACGCAACTGCGCAGCGTCAAATTCCCGCCGGTCCCGCTGCGCACACTGACGGAGCAGGTGTGCACATCGGGGTTAGGATAAAAACTGCAGTGCAATAAAATTTCTTTTTGATTTTCTTTTAAGAAATTATTTCATTGCTGGCCATGTTTCTGTGCCAATGAAAAAAGCCGTTGAAGTTATTTCAGTAATTTTCACAATTAATCTGCCGAATCTGGAGTTGTGAAAAGTAGGAAGAGCATTTTTTCCCGTTTTTTCAGCGATACGTATTTTCTATCGTTGCTTTTTCTTATTGCAGGATTCATCATTTTTAAAATTCCCGATCTGCATCTTCCTTATTATTGGGATGAGTCGTGGGTCTACGGACACGGCAGCCGGTTGATGTGCGCATCAGGCCCTGGAATTTTACCTGGTGCATTACCTGTAGATGTTTCCCGTGGACATCCGTTGTTGTTTTATTTCCTCACTTCAGTGTGGCTGAAAATATTTGGCAACACCATTTTCGCGAGCCATCTGTTTTCTCTTTTTATTTCTGTTCTTCTTGTGCTGGCCGTATATAAATTATGCAGAACATTTTTTTCAGCCCGTGTTGCTTTCTTTGCGTCGACGATTCTTTTATTCCAGAGCATTTTTCTCGCGCAGTCCTGTGCCGTGTTGCCCGAGGTGATGCTTGCACTGTGGATCATCCTTTCCATTCTCGCTTTTTATTCCGAAAAAAAAACAGGATATGTAATCTTTGCCACGTTCATGTTATTCACCAAAGAAACAGGATTGGTTGCTCTGCTCACCTTGTTTCTGAATGAACTGCTTTTCGATTGGTTCGTAAATAGGGGAGAGGTAGAAAAATTTCCCCGCTGGTCAAAACCATTCAGAAATTTCAGGAAGTATCTTCTCATTATCGTCCCGGTTTTTATTGCGTCTGTTCACTTTATCATTCAGAAAAAAATGTACGGATGGTTCTTCTTCCCGGAACACATGAATTATATTTCATTCAAATGGGCTGATTTTGCAAGAAAATTCAGGGGCGCTTTTTTATTCACCTGTATTTATTATGGACGAAATGTTCTTTTCTTCGGGGGAATTGCCTGCAGTATTTTCGCTGTTATCCGGAGAATGAAAAACAGGATCGCGGTGCAAAGTATTTTGCAGAATAAAATTCTTTCTTTCTTCGGATTATTTCTTGTTATTTTTTTCTCGTTCAGCTCGTTGAATTTTTATCTCGACAGGTACATGATGGTTGGTGTCGTCGCACTGATCATTCCCTGTGCTTATTTTATGGATGCTGCATTATCAAAAAGAATTCTGAAGTGGACAGCAGTTGCCGGTTTAGTTTCCACGTTCATTTATTATGATGCGACGGAGAGGACGAACAGCGATGTGAATCTTGGATATGAAAATGCTGTTGTTGCCTACAAAAAGTGCGTGGACTATTGCATTGATAAAAAATTCAGGAACAAAATTATTTTCACCAACTACCTGATGGAATATGCGCTCGGTGATACATTATCGGGTTACCTCGACGGAAAAGAAAGATTTCCGAATGTTACTTCTCATTTCGACGAAACTACCGAGCTGTGTATTTTTTCCAACCTGGAAACCACACCGCTTTCCGATTCAGTGAAGAAGAATGTTCCGATGAGTGAGCTGGAGAAATTTGAAACGGAGAAAGCAAAACTTTCTGTTTGCAGGCCGGTGAAGTGAAAAGAATTCACTCATTTTTTCCCGGCACGCATTATTAAATTTCCAATTTCTCCTTCAGGTATTTTCCCGTCAGCGAACTTTTACTCTTCACCATTTCTTCGGGTGTTCCCTCAAACATCACTTGTCCGCCTTCATCACCGCCTTCGGGACCCAGATCAATGATCCAGTCAGCACATTTTATTACTTCAAGATTATGTTCAATGATGATTATGGAATGCCCTTGTTCGATGAGTGCACTGAAAGCATCAAGAAGTTTTTTTATGTCATGAAAATGTAAACCGGTCGTTGGTTCATCGAAAATAAAAAGTGTAGGCGGCTGATGTTGTCCCATTCCGAGAAAGGAAGCAAGTTTGATCCGTTGCGCTTCTCCGCCGCTGAGTGTACTTGACGATTGACCGAGGTGTACATAACCAAGGCCTGTATCCTGCAGCGGTTTCAGTTTCGAAACAATTTTTTCTCCTGGCTTTGTTCCCCGTCCGACCGTGTCATCCCCGTCCGTACCCCGTCCGAATGGCTCGTCCGGGCGGGCGGCACGGGCGGGCGGGCGGGCATCATTGAAAAAAATGACCGCATCATCGATCGTCATTTCCAGGATGTCGTAAATATTTTTTTCGTTGTAAAGAATTTCCAGCGTTTCGTCTTTAAATCTTTTTCCATGGCACGCTTCGCATTGCAAATGCACATCGGCCATGAACTGCATTTCCACAATTACTTCTCCTTCTCCTTCGCAGATCTCACAACGGCCTCCATCCACATTGAAAGAAAAATGAGAGGGCTTGTACCCGCGCAATTTCGCAAGCGCCTGATCTGCGTATAGCGCGCGTATCTCATCGTACGCTTTCACATACGTAACCGGGTTTGAACGTGACGATTTTCCGATCGGGTTCTGGTCAATGAATTCCACGGCTGCTATGTGATGATAATCTCCTTTAAGCGCTGCATGTTGCCCTGTTTGTTCTCCGCCGAATCCACCGAAAGATTTTTGCAGCGCCGGGTAAAGGATTCGTTTCACCAATGTGGATTTTCCCGAACCGCTTACACCGGTAATGACCGTCATCACATCGAGCGGAAATTTCACGTTGAGATTTTTCAGATTATTTTCTGTGGCGCCGGTGATCTCCATGAAATATTTCCATTTTCTTCTTGAAGAAGGAACAGGAATGTTTTCTCTTTTCGTAAGGTATTTAGCTGTTAAACTTTCCGCTTTTAAAAGATCATTGTGTGTACCGGAGAAAACAACATGGCCACCGAGTGTTCCTGCCATCGGGCCCATGTCTACCATCGCATCCGAAGAACGCATGATCTCCTCATCGTGTTCAACAACGATCACTGTATTGCCAATGTCGCGCAGCGCGTGCAACACGCGTATCAGTCGCCCGGTGTCGCGCGGGTGAAGGCCAATGCTCGGCTCATCGAGAATATACATCGATCCCACCAGCGAACTTCCGAGTGAAGTTGCAAGATTAATGCGTTGCGATTCACCACCCGAAAGAGTAGAGGAGAGGCGATTCAAACTCAGGTAACCCAGGCCAACATCAGTGAGAAAACGCAAACGATTCGTGATCTCCGTGAGAAGACGCTTCGCAACTTTTGTTTCGTACTCCGGGAGTTTTACAGAGAGAAAAAATTGCAGCGCATCTTTCACCTGCATGAGCACAATATCGCTGATCGATTTGCCGGCTACTTTCACATAGTTCGCATCTTTTCTCAACCGCGTTCCATTGCAATCGGGACAGGTTGTTTTTCCACGATAGCGGGAAAGCATAACGCGGTATTGAATTTTATAACTCTGCTCTTCAAGAAAAAGAAAAAAAGAATTCAGCCCGTCGAAATATTTATTCCCGGTCCACAATAATTCTTTCTGCGCTGTCGATAAATCGCAATAAGGTTTGTGAATTGGGAAATTGAACTTATAAGCATTCATCAATAATTTTTCTTTCCATTCGCCCATCTTTTCGCCTTTCCAGCACGCGATCGCTTCTTCAAAAACAGAAAGATTTTTATTCGGAACAACAAGGTCAGGATCAATGCCGATCACACTTCCGAATCCTTCACACGTTTTGCATGCGCCCACTGCATTATTGAAACTGAAAAAATGAACGTTCGGTTCTTCGAATAAAATTCCATCTGCTTCGAATCGATTTGAAAAAAGTTGGCGGTTGGCGGTTGGTTGTTGGCCCGTGGTTTTCTTCTTGGTCTTACCAGTTTCTCCGGACTTCCGCTGATTGCTGCCGCTTTCTGCTGATGTGTTTTTTTTATAGTCCGCTTCTACTTCTTCCGGAATAATTTCCACCACGCAATCCCCTTCTCCTTCAAAAAATGCAGTCTGAACGGAATCGGCTATTCTCGATGAAAGTTCTTCATCATTAGCATTAACAGCAAAACGATCAATGACGATCATGATCTCTTTTTTCGGTGAGAGTTTAGAAACATTAATCTCATTCAACCGAACCATTTCTCCATCGTACAAAATTCTGGTGAAACCCTGCTGTAATAAAAGCCCGACTTGTTCTTTGAGCGTTTTTTCTCTGTTCTGATGTACAGGAGCGAGCAGGAAAATTTTTGTCCCGGAAGGGAAATTCATTACCGCATCAACCACATTGGAAACCGTATGTCTTTTTACCAATTCACCGGAAACAGGAGAAAATGTTTTTCCGATCCTTGCGAAAAGTAATTTGAGATAATCATAAATCTCAGTGGAAGTTCCTACTGTAGAACGCGGATTTCTGGTATTCACTTTCTGCTCGATGGCAACAGCGGGAGAAATTCCCTTGATATAATCGACTTGCGGTTTTTCAATTTTCCCGAGAAACTGTCGCGCGTAGGAAGAAAGACTTTCCACATAGCGGCGTTGTCCTTCTGCAAAAAGTGTATCGAAAGCAAGCGAAGATTTTCCTGATCCGGAAAGCCCGGTAATGACTACAAAACGATTGCGCGGAATGGCGAGATCCACATTTTTGAGATTGTGCATCCTCGCTCCTTTAATGACAATGAATTTCTTTGGATCGTATAGTTCCGTTGTTTCGGCCATCATTCCCGGGAATAACCCCTTTTTAGAAGGCGGCAAAATTACGGCATAGCATTTGACTATTCCATTATTACTGCTATATTTGTTTAAGACGTTTACAAACAAAGGTCGTTGCTTGGAATTTTTTCATAATTCCGCACAATAAATGAAACCGCTCAGCGTTTGTCCTCGTAACACCAAATATTATTGCACTAACCGGCCGATTTATTTTTAGGCCACTAAAAACAGGAGTCCTATCGCGTACACCTCTACTTTTTCTACCAGACCAACTGACGAAAAACCAAAAAGGAGGTTATTATGCGTTACGACCAATTGCAAGACCAGGAACTGGTCGACCTGTACATCGCCGGTAAAGAATCCTGCCTCGAAGTATTGATCACCCGCCACAAGAAGAGAGTCTTCTCGTACATTATGATGGTTGTGCGCGACCGCCATCTTGCAGAAGATGTTTTTCAGGATACATTTATCAAGGTCATTCACACACTGAAGCGCGGTACCTACAACGACGAAGGAAAATTTCTTCCGTGGGTTTTACGCATTGCGCATAATCTTGTGATCGACCATTTCCGCCGGCTCAAGCGAATGCCGATCGTTGACGGAGGAGAAGACTTCGATATTTTCGATGTCATCACACTTCGCCAGGGAAATGTGGAAGACCGCATTGTAAAATCACAAATGAGAAGTGACATCCGCAAGGCCATCGAAAATCTTCCATCCGAACAAAGGGAAGTACTCGTTATGCGTCACTATCTCGATATGAGTTTCAAAGAAATTGCCGACACCACCAACGTCAGCATCAATACTGCCCTCGGCCGTATGCGTTATGCGCTCATCAATATGCGCAAGGCGCTCGAGCCACAAAAGATCGCTCTCTCTGCGTAACAGGGAAAGTGGTATCAACATCGGTAAATTAGGGCTTGTCCGCGAGGATGGGCCCTTTTTCGTTGGTCGTCGTTTCGTTGGTGGTTGGTTGTCGTTGTAATTGATGTAGCCACCACCAACGACCAACCTTAAAACGACCAACAAAAAAGGAATTGAACACAATAATCGTAAATACCCTCCCGTTATACATCAAAACCAACACTCTCCTGAATGATAAAAACTACTACTACTGAAATTATGAACCTCGGAATCGACAGCGAAGACCTTCTTCGTTACGCTAATGAGGATCCTTCGACAAGCTCAGGACCGCAAGAACCAAGGCAGCATGTCATAGATGCTCTGCTCAGATTCTCCAGGTCGCTCGAGATCAAAAGATCGGCAACGATCGGAACGATCGAACATGTGACGAACTAAAGAAGAAAGACCGGCACCGCTCGCTCGGTCGATGTGAAGATGAACCGTTGGCCCCGTAAGGCCGGCGGTTTTTTTTAATTTCTGATAAGTGACGAAATCGAAAATGAATTTTAAACAGCCTCTTAATTATCAGGAAGCACACCCACTATTATGAATCAAACCCGAAACGCCGCCACCATCAATTCCTGTTCCGCGCGGGAGATTCCGATCTTTGTTGCAACAGTTTTCCATCCGCGCACAGCTTTGTCAACTTCACTCATAATTTTTTCCATCGAAGCTTTGTTCAGTTGAAAATATTCACCAACACTTTTTGCGAGAGCAAAATCAAGTTCGCCGGAATCCGTATCAATGTTCAGGGCGAGTGTTTCTTTGTCAACGGAAGGATTGATATCAAAAGCTGGAGAGAGTTGCCAGCCGTTTTCGTGCAATAGAAATCCGTGATTGCGCAGATGGTCATCTGTATTGGAAATGGCGATATTGAAAACCATTCGCCGCCAGAGTTCATGCAATTCTTTTTTATTGTTTGTTTCATTGAACTGGATGAATTCGGCGATATCAAGATAAGATGGGCGATTTTCTTTTATCAAACTTTCGTCATTTCCTGTCATTGCCATTGCTGAAGCGAAATGAATTCGCTTTTGTTTTACACGGTCGAATCTTTTTGTGAAAAAAGTATGATGTCGCCCGGCGATCTTTTCTAATCTGCATTCCGACATTTTTATTCCAGCTTTCAGCGCGAGTTGGTAAGCGAGAAATTCCCATGCTCCTTTGTCGATCGTATCATCCTTCGAAGAAAATTTCGCGATCCACAAATCTCCGCGCTCGTTCATCACATTCGTTTTTGGTCGTGCACCACCGAGCGAAGATCCGGGTGCGAGAAGAATTTTAAGCCATTTGCGGACTTCATTATTTTCTTTTTCGGATTCGATAAGAGAAATTCCATGTTGCAGTTCCCGGATCGTTGACAACATTGGAATCGGATGCGTCCCATCTGCATTGATGAAATTTCCATTCTGTTCTGTTTTGAAACGCAATCCTCCCATCCTGCTTTCATCATTCACGCCGAGAAGAAAATCCAATTCGTGCAGCGTGCGCACCGTACGTTTTTCTTCACGCGCAAGAACGGACTCGCGCCTGCGCATGAGCACGCGCCCCCATGTATCGGGTATGGCATCGTAGAACATTCCGAAAATAGTTTTTCCATTCGGAAATTGTTTTCCACTATGCCAGGTAAGATCGTGATCGAGCAGGAATGGTTTCTGTTCCTTTAGCCATTGATGATCGAATTCAAAATCGAACGACCTTCTGCCTTTTCCCTGTTGAGCAGAAAGCACACCGATCAGCGCCGGACTTTTTGCATCTGTCCAGCCTGCATGAACGAATATTTCTTTTTGCGCCGTCGTCATTTTATTTTCTGTTCAGTAATTCCGCGTCCTGCAGATCGCGACCCATCGCATCATCGACTGCCAGTTTCAGAAGATCATTCTGTAGCCCCAGTGCACGCAGTACATTGAAATAAGCACCAATAGAAACAGAAGGAGAGCCGAGTTCAACTTTGTACAACGTACTGCGATCTATTCCGGCACGCTCAGCCACTTCTGTTGTCTTCAGTTTCCTGCGTTTACGCGCAAGCCGGATGTTTTCGCCGAGCTTTACAAGGATCTGTATATGCTTTGGGAAAAGGGCTTTCTTCCTTGATTTCATTTTGTTGCTTATTATCTACAAATATCTACATTATGTAGATAATAAGCAACAAAATTAGTAGATAATCAGACTCTGCGTGAGCGTCCGGAGTCTTATTTCCGTTCCCTATCTTTACCCGATTTGTCTCACTACCTCCTCAGTAAATCTTCTTACATCAAAGGGCTTCAGTGTCCGAAAGCTCTTTTTTTCTATCGGCATTATCCGCAGTTCCGCGATCCTGTTTCCCCTTCGCGACAGGCAACTTTCAATCGCGGACATGAAGTAGGTTTTCTTGCTCGGCAATTATTTCCCGGTGGAAAAGATGCGACGGAAAAAGCGGGGCCAAAATCAAAGAAATCGGTGGAACGTACTGCGGAACTTATTGCTGCAGGAGAAAATATTATTTACGAAGCGGCTTTTGTCGGCGACCAGGTTCTGGTTCTTGTTGATATTCTTGTTCGTGATGGTGATGGATGGAGAGCGTATGAAGTGAAAAGTTCGCTGCGGCTGAGTCATTCTTATTTCCGTGATGCAGAGTTGCAGTTTTATGTGCTGAAAAAATCGGGATTGAATGTGAAGGATTTTTCGCTCGTGCATTTGAACGGCGATTATGTGCGGAATGGTGAACTCGATCTGAAAAAATTATTCCGTTTTGTTTCCGTGATGCAATCTGCCGAAGAAAATTCAGAATCCATTGAAAAAAAGATCGCCGCTCAGAAAAATATTCTGAAGATGAAACAGGCACCCGAAATTTCCATCGGTGATCATTGCTTTTATCCTTACGAATGTGATTTCCGCGGACAATGCTGGAAAAATATTCCGGCTGGAAATGTATTCGAACTCACCGGCATTTCCAGAAGCGACGCGCAGAAATATTTTTCACAGGGATTTATTTTTCCGGAGCAGATCCCCGATTCAGAACCGCTTCCTGTGCTCGCACGCCTACAGGCGCATGTGCGCATGACGAAAGAAACGCTCATCGTGAAAGAGCGGATCCGTGAATGGCTGTCTCATCTTACATCAGAAATTATTTTTCTGGACATCGAAAATTTTCAGCCCGCCATTCCGAAATACGAAGGCACCTGGCCTTTTCTCGCTCTGCCATTCGCATTTTCCATTCACAAACGGAATGCTGCCGGAGAAATTTCCTTTCATTCCTTCATGGCCGAACCCGGGCCTGATCCGAGAGAAGAATTCCTGGAAAAATTTCTTTCTGAAACCGAAGGCGATTCCATTATTCTCTCCTACGACAGTTCGGCAGAAAAAAATGCACTCAATCTCCTGAAAAGAAAATTCACTTCTAAAACAAAGGAGATCGAACAGCGGCTGAATCGTATTCTCGATCTCAAACAACCTTTTGCGGAAGGTTGGTATTATCATCCCGCCATGAGCGGATCGGTATCACTTAAAAATGTTTTGCCTGCGCTTGTTCCTGAATTGCATTATGAAAATATCGCTATCCAGAATGGAATTCATGCGATGTCGATCTATGAAAAATTAGATTCGATGAATGATCTTTTTGCATTGGCTGAAGCAAAAACAAATCTCCAGGAATATATTGAACTTGATACGCTGGGAATGGTGAGGATACTGGAAGTGCTGGAAAATTCAATAATTCAATAATTAAAAATTCAAGATTCAAGATTCAAAATTTGGGGTACTCTATGTTGATATTGAATTTTCAATCTTGAATTTTATTTCGGCAATTCAATTCCCTTTAATCTTCTGTACAAACTCACCGCATAAGTATCCGTCATTCCGGCTACAAACTCGCACACGCGCAACAATTGTAAATACACATTTTCATTGGTGTTCTGCAGGAATTGCTTCGGGAAAAGGCGGATCACCTTATCGCTGTGCGGCTTTTGTTTCCGCAATTCTTTTCCGTAAGCGTGATGATCATTCACCGCCGAAATAAAAATATCGAGTAACTCCGCCACCACATTGAATCCGGCAATTTCTATTTGCAGCACATTTTTACTCCGGTAAACATTGTCAATAGAGATATTCAAAAGTTCATTCAGCGGTTGGGCAATATTCCCTTTCATCACATCCACCAGCGAACGGTCGAACTTTCCATTCAGGATATTTTTTTCTTTCGCAAGAAAAATTTCAGTCACGTTATTCACGAGCGTGTTGATCGCCTTCGCGCGCAGGTACGAGATCTTCTCCCGCTGATCGGTAATGGCGGAATATTTTTTTGAATCGAAATCCTTTCCTGTTACTTCTTTCAGCAATTCTTCGCCGGTTGAGAATGGGATGAGTCCTATGCGTATGCCGTCTTCAAAATCAATGATCCGGTAACAGATATCGTCGGCTGCTTCCACGAGATAAGCCAGTGGGTGACGACGCCACGCATATTCCGTAAGACGATCGATTTCGAGATGAGAGAAAATCGTTTCGAAAATATTTTTTTCACTCTGGAAATAACCATATTTCTTCTGCGAAACTTTTCCTTTGAAAATTTCTTCGTGCTTTTTCAATTTATTCGACCGCGTCGGATATTTTGTGAAAGCCGCAAGCGTGGAAAAAGTAAGGCCGATATTTCCACCTGAAGAATCATTGTAATTCGTGAGCAATTTGAAACCATTCGCGTTGCCTTCGAAGTTCACGAGATCACTCCATTCATTATCATTCATCTTCCCGGAAAATATTTTTCCGTTCCCGTTTTTAAAATAATTGCTGATCGAAGATTCACCGCTATGGCCGAAAGGAGGATTGCCGATATCATGAGCCAATGCAGCCGTTGCACAGATCGCTCCGAAATCGGAAGAATGAATATCGGAAAGTTTGTGCCGGTCAATGATTATTTTGCCGATCGTTTTTCCTAATGAGCGGGCCACGCACGAAACCTCGAGCGAGTGCGTAAGGCGCGTGTGCACAAAATCGCTTTCGGGAAGGGGAATGACCTGCGTCTTATCCTGCAAACGACGGAATGCCGAAGAAAAAACAACACGGTCAAAATCACGTTCAAAATTTGTACGCTCCGGAGAGGCGAGACGTTTGAAATGTTTATCGCCTAATCGTGCTTCGGAAAAAAGAGTCGCCCAGTTCATAAGGTATAATTGATAATGTATAATTGATAATGAGAGATTAAGGTGTGGAAACATCTCTTGATCTGAAACAATATTTCCATTATCAATTATACATTATGAATCCCGTTGTTCATCATTCCTCCTGATCGCTTCAAAAATACTGTTCACGATCGTAAGCACAATTGAAAAGATGAGTGCCGACCAGAATCCGTACACTTTAAAACCATCAATAAAATAATCGGCAATGAGAATAATGACCGCGTTGATCACGAGCAGAAAAAGTCCGAGCGAAAAAATGGTTGCAGGAATTGTAAGCAGGATCATGATCGGTTTTACAATTGCATTCAGGAACGCAAGTACGATCGCGACAATAAGCGCCGTTACAAATCCATCCACATGCACCATCGTCTTCGGTAATAAATAGGACGTGACGAGAACCGCCAGTGTAGAGATAATGACTTTGATGATAAAATTCATTTCGTAAAAATAGGCAGGAGTTCGGAGTTTTGAGTTTAGAAAGAAAAAAATATCAGCAAACCCGGTTTCGTTATTGTTACCGGCGTTTGTTTCATGCAAACCACTTGTCAGAATAACGTGCGCACTTGTTATTAAAAAAAACAGCCCGTACTCCTCCCTCCATTCTCCCGGCTTTATTTGGCACGCAAGTTGAAATATCTTTTACAGGGAAGCTAAATTCCCGGAAGGAGTTCAACTATGAAAAAGGTCATCATTCTACAAGTGCTCGCAGGATCTGTTACGATGCCGGCACTCGCAAATCTTAATTCCATGCTCAGCCTCACCAATTACGATAACGCGAAATTTGTAATGTATTTCGACAATGCTTTTTTTTCCACTCCATCAAACACTTATAATGTCACCGACATTGCGCCGGGCCGCCATCATATAAGAATGTTGCGCAATGTAACTTCTTCCTATGGAAATTGCGGAATGCCTCAATTGTTGTATGATGGATTTGTGAATTTCCCAGGAAATTATTCCATCACCGCATACGCTAGTGGCATCGACCAGTTCAATATTGTGAGCAGTGTTCCACTTGTACAGTTATATGATTCCGATCCCGGCTACACTTATGGTTATGGTAATGCAGGTGGAAACGGTTATGATCCTTATGGAAATAATTCAGGTTACGGATATGGAAATAACAATGGCAACTCATCAGGATACAATGGATGGAATAATTATCCGGGCAACTATGGAATGAATCAGCAGCAATTCGATGCACTGAAAGCAACCGTGAGTGCACAATCATTTGACGAAACAAAACTCACGATCGCTGAGCAGGTTGTTGCTTCGAATAATATTTCATCGGCCCAGGCGGAAGAGCTGGCAAAACTCTTCAGTTTCGAAAGTACAAAACTGGCATTTGCCGAATATGCTTACGGCAGAACGGCAGACCGTGGAAATTATTACCTCGTGAATAATGCGTTCACTTTCAGCTCCAGCATTGATGAATTAGCAGCATACATCAACAGTTATCACGGGTAGTGTTAAAATACAACCGCGCACAGCTTCATCAGCCGCTCCTTCCACCCGGAAGAAATTGATAAGCGTCGCGGAACCGAAGACCGGGTTTTAGTAGCGTTTTTCCCGGTCTTTTTTGGCAGAGACGCGAGGCATCGTGTCTCTGCCAATTATTCCCCCAGCAAAAAAACAGCCGGCCGTTTGTGCAGATCAGGCGCAGGAAATTTCTTCCATTCCGAAATTCTCATCGTACGTATGTACTCGCCTGCGAGCGTGATGTCGCACGCAATGCACAGGCGCAGGGATGCATCAGCAATCCTCAGAATATCTTCGAATAGTTGCTGGTTGCGAAAAGGAGTTTCAATGAATAAATGTGTAGCGTGAAATTGACGGATATTTTTTTCAATATTTTTCAGGAAACGGGCACGTTCATTTTTGTCAATGGGAAGATAACCGTGAAACTGGAAATGTTGCCCGTTCAAACCGGAAGCCATGAGCGCCATCAGCAGCGAAGAAGGCCCGACAAGCGGAACAACAGGAATTTTTTTCTCGTGAGCAAGTTTCACGATCTCAGCGCCGGGATCAGCAACCCCGGGACAACCTGCTTCGGAAAGCAAACCGATATTTTTTCCGGCGAGAAGTGATGACAGGTAAGTAATCCTATCATTTTCTTTCACATGTTTTCCTATCGGGTGAAGAACAAGTTGCTGCATTGCAACCGGAGTTCCACTTTGTTTCAGGAATTGACGCGCCGATCTTTCATTCTCCACGATGAATTCATTCAACCCGTGAATGATATTCAGCGTTTCAGCAGAAAGAACATGAGTCGGTTTGCTTTCTTCGCCGAGCGTAACCGGTATGAGAAAAAGTTTTCCGGGTTTCATTTATTTTTCATTTTTAAAATTTTCCACCAGCACATCACACGCCTGCGAAACCAACTGAAAAACTTTTTCAAATCCATCCTCACCTCCGTAATACGGATCGGGCACGGCGATATTTTTTCCCGGCCATTTAATATTCAGAAGAAATTCCACTTTCGCACGCTGTTCTTCTTTTTCAGCATGGCTCGTCACCTCACGGAAATTCGTTGCGTCCATCACGAAAATGTGATCGAATTCATCGAGATCTTTTTTATGAAACGGGCGCGCAACAAGCCGGGAAATATCAATGTCGTGACTGCGTGCATTTGCGATCGCGCGCGCATCAGGATGTTCACCTTTGTGCCCCGAATAAGTTCCTGCAGAATCAACGAGGATGTTTTTTATTCCGGATGTATGAAGTTTATGCCGCAGGATACCTTCCGCAATTGGGGATCTGCAGATGTTTCCCATACAAACCATCAGGATTTTCTTCATAAGGTAAAACCCAAAGTTAATCGACAAAGGTTTATTAAAAATAAAATGGTAATTTTCAGGAAATATGTGTAAGCGGCAAGCCTTTTTCCCCGGGATGTCCGGAATATCTTTCCTGATTTTTTTCTGCGCAACTTTTTTCCGCGTCAGCTTCCTGTCCGCGCAAACCTGTGATTTTATCTCGTATGGTGTAGAAGAAGGGCTTTCCCAATCAGAAGTTCAGTGTATTTACCAGGACAGTCGCGGTTATATGTGGGTGGGTACAACCGGCGGAGGTGTTTGCAGTTTTGACGGCACGACTTTCAAAGAGTATGGAAAAAAGAACGGACTCGCCGGACAAGTCGTGAATTGCATTGCGGAAGATTCGCTTTCCGATCTCTGGTTCGGAACGCAGTTGGGAGCAAGTATGTATGACGGAAAAACTTTTTTCAATTTCAATAATCAGCAACTCGGGTATGATGAGATCTTATCAATGGTGAAGCATGGAAATAAAATGTGGATTGCGGGAACGGGAGGGATCTGTGAATACGATTGCAATAAAAAAACAATTCATCGCATTCTCACCGGGAAACGTGTACGGTACATGTGCGCTGATGAGAACGGAACGATCTGGGCCGGCAGTGAAAAAACACTTTTCAGATTCTCAGGATACCGTTGCGATTCTGTTGACCTGAAATTGCCCGCAGGTTATTCCGGAAGTATTTATTCGCTCTGCAGCGATAAGCACGGACTCATTTACATCGGGCTCAGCGATGGTATGCTCATTTATCGTCCTTCTTCAAGTACAGTTTCGCGCAATGGACTTGCTGATCTTCTCAATGGAAAAACAGTTCATTACATCTACTGCGATCATAACGGTACCATGTGGGCAAGCACGCTGAACAATCTCGTTGTGTCACTCGCGCGCGATGGTACTTTCAAAACTTTCGAGAGCAGTAATGGATTGACCGCCGAAGGAATTTTCATGATCGTTGAAGACAACTCGCATCACATGTGGTTTGCAACGCGGGAGCAGAGTCTTTTGAAATTAAGAAGTGAAACTTTTACTTATTATGGAAATCTTCCTGGAATGGAAAGCGGAACGGTCTTCCGCATTTATGAAGATCATTCCGGGAGAATCTGGGTAGGTTCCAACCAGGACGGTGTTTATTGTTACGATGGAAAAAATTCTGTGGCTGTTCTCAATAACGGAAAACAATTCAAACAACCGGTGACCTGCGCGGAAGATCACGACAAGCGGATTTGGATCGGCCATTATGATGGATTGTCGTGCGTGGAAAACGGACATGTGACAAAAACAATTCTCGAAGGAATACGTGTTCGTTCTGTGTATTGTGATCGCGATGGAAACCTCTGGATCGGTACGTGGGGAAAAGGATTGTATGTGTACGATGGAAAAAATCTCGTGCCGCACAATATGGAAACGAAAGAGTTGCCGAATGATTACGTACACACTTTCTGCCAGGATAAAAACGGAATTATGTGGATCGGAACGGGCGGGGGACTTTGCCGCACCGATGGAAAAACATTTCGTTCGTATGGAGCGGGTGATGGCCTGTGCAATGCTTATGTGGGTTCGTTAGTGGAAGATCCCTGGGGAAATATCTGGTTTCATACAGATGAGTGTATTATGCGTTTTGATGGAAATGTTTTCACTTCTTACACGGATGAAAATGGTTTGGCTTCCAATACATTTTATCTTCTTGCATTTGACAACGACAGTAATTTATGGGTGGGAACGAACAAGGGAATAGATCGTGTGAAAGTGGATGCAGCAGGGAAATTTCATTCTGTAAAAAATTATTCGCGCAATGAAGGTTTTCGTGGAATAGAATGTAATTCAAGAGCTGTTTGTGTTTCGAAAGATGGTTGTCTCTGGTTCGGAACAGTGAAAGGCGTTATCAAATACAATCCATCGAAAGAAGAGAAGGAAAATATTCAGCCCATTGTTCATTTGGGCGCTATCCGTTTGTTTCTCGAAACAACAGATTGGGGATGGACCGGTGTGGAAGAAAAAGGATTTTATCATTTGCCTGATAAACTTTCTCTCAGCTATGAACAGAACCATCTTACTTTTTTATACCAGGCCGTTAATCTTCAGAATCCACAAAGCACGAAATATATTTTCATGCTCACTGGTTTTGATTCCACGTGGCAGCCGGTCACAACAGCTACAGAGATCACGTACGCCAATCTTCCTCCGGGCAATTATACTTTTCATGTGAAAGCAGCGAATAACGGAACAGGATGGAATGTTCCCGAAGCTGTTTCCTGTCCCATCATTATTCTTCCTGCTCCTCCACCATTCTATGCGAGATGGTGGTTTATCCTTTTCGCTTTAGCGCTTACCGGCGGTTCGCTCTATTACATTTCCGTGGGAAGGAACAGGAGGATCGTTCATCAGAAAGAATTACTCGAGCATGAGGTGCATGAGCGCACACTGGAGATTTCAAAACAGAATGAAGAAAAAACGCTGATGCTGAAAGAAATTCATCATCGTGTAAAAAATAATCTCCAGGTCATTTCCAGTTTACTCAACCTGCAGGCAGAAGGGATCAGCGATAAACATGTGCTTGCCTTGTTCGAGGATCTTCGTCATCGTGTGAATTCCATGGCGCTCATTCATGAAAAAATGTACCAGAGTAAAAACCTGGTGAATATTGATATCGGGAATTATATCGACGAACTCATCGGTTCGCTCATTGATGCGTATGATTCCAATAAAGCCATCCATCTGAAGACGGATATCGAAGATCATCCGTTCCGTATTGATACTATAGTTCCGCTCGGGCTTATCCTGAACGAGATCATTTCCAATTCGCTCAAGTATGCGTTTGCGGATAAGAATGAAGGAAATCTTTTTGTTTCGCTTCATAAGAAAGAAACCAACAAATTCCTGCTCATCGTTTCTGATGATGGAAAGGGAATTCCGGATGGAATAAATTTCAAAACCGCCGACTCGCTCGGAATGCAGCTCATCAATATGCTCAGCGGGCAGATCAATGCAAAAGTGGAATTGGATAACGAAAAAGGAACGAAATACATAATTGAGTTTTCGGAAAATGTGAAGGATAGATTCTGAGGGGTACGAAATACGAAATCCCGAATTAATTCGGGATTTCGTACTCTAAACAAAAAGGCCCTCACAATTTCTTATGAAGGCCTTCCTGAGGGAAACAAGATTTTTTTACTGGATGCTCAGTTTCTTTTCGAGTTCTTCGATGTAGGCGCGGAAACGTTTATCGGTATCCATGAGATTGTTCACTGTGCGGCATGCATGAAGAACAGTAGCGTGATCTTTTCCTCCGCAGTGCATTCCAATAGTAGCAAGTGAAGATTTGGTCATGCTCTTCGCGAAATACATTGCAATCTGTCTTGCCTGTACCACTTCGCGCTTGCGTGTTTTGGATTTGAGCAGTTCAATAGGAAGATCGAAGTAATCGCAAACCACTTTCTGAATGTAATCGATAGAAACTTCGCGCGCAGTATTCTTCACGAATTTGTCGATCATCTGTTTTGCAAGTTCAAGCGTGATCGCTTTTTTATTGAGCGACGCCTGTGCAAGCAGGGAGATGTAAGCACCTTCGAGTTCGCGGATATTGGTGGTAATGCTGTAAGCAAGATATTCGATCACTTCGCGCGGAAGTTCAATTCCGTCGATGTAAAGTTTTTTCTCAAGAATAGCAATGCGTGTTTCAAGTCCGGGTATCTGCAGATCGGCAGAGAGTCCCCATTTGAAACGGGAAAGCAGGCGTTGTTCCATTCCCTGCATTTCTACCGGCGCTTTATCGGCAGTGAGCACCAATTGTTTCCCGGTCTGATGAAGGTGATTGAAAATATGGAAGAACACATCCTGTGTTTTGTCTTTACCGGCGAAGAACTGCACATCGTCAATGATGAGCACGTCTATCATCTGGTAAAAATGAATGAAGTCGTTCTGGTTATTGTTCTTCACTGCATCAATGAACTGGTGCGTGAATTTTTCCGAAGAAACATACAATACAGTTTTTCCGGGATGCTTGTATTTGATCTGTAATCCTATCGCGTGTGCGAGATGTGTTTTTCCCAAACCAACTCCGCCATATATAAGGAGTGGATTGAAAGCGGTTCCGCCGGGTTTGTCTGCAACAGCCCATCCTGCAGAACGTGCAAGCCGGTTGCAATCTCCTTCTACAAAATTCTCGAATGAATAATTCGGATTGAGTTGCGATTCAACATTCACTTTCTTGAGGCCGGGAATGATGAATGGATTTCTGATCGTATTCTTGTTGAGATCGATGGGCATAGCCACCGAAGGATTTTTCACTTCACGGCGATTGGAAGTAGGAATTTTTACCGTGTACGGTTTTGTATTGTTGAATGCATTCTCCATAATGATGGAATACTCGAGCTTTCCTTCGATGCCGAGTTCCTTCTTAATGGTTTTCTTCAATAGCGTGATGTAATGTTCCTCCAGCCATTCATAAAAGAACTGGCTCGGAACCTGAATGGTAAGAACACTCGCCGAAAGTTTGAGCGGCTTTATCGGTTCGAACCATGTTTTGAAACTTTGTGAACTAACATTGTCCCGGATTATGTTGAGACAACTTGACCAGACCTTTTCGTGTGTTTTCTCCATTCGTAAAATCTCCTGCGTATTATGATGATGTTATGGGTTCGCCTCAATCGTGTCCCAAAATTATAATTTCATCGTTACCATCAAACATTTATCAAAAAAATAATTTTTAAAATATTTTTGTCAGACACTTGACTTTTCAGTAATTAAAACAGATGCGCTCTCCAGCGATTTTTTTCTTGATTTTTTATTGGTGGTGATAATTATTTTTCCTAACCTGATTCCGGCCCATCCAACCTGCGCAACATGAACCTCTTTTCCTTTCCGGTTGGTGATTACAACGGGTTTGTCGAGGAAAGTATGGGTGTGACCGCCAATGATGACATCAATGTCGCGCGATTCCTTCGCAAGTTTCACATCACTCACCTTATCATTCTCGTATTTGTATCCTAAATGTGACAAACAAATTACAATATCACACTTCTTGTCGTCTTTCAGTGTCTTCACCATCTCTGCCGATTTCACAATAGGGTCGAGATAAATTGTTTTTCCATAAAGACGGCTGTCCACAAGCCCGGCGAGTTCTATTCCAAGTCCGAACACACCGACCTTCACTCCTTCACGTTCGAAAATTTTATAGTCCTGCGTTTTTCCTTCCATGGGTGTACCTGTGAAATCATAATTGGCACACAGGAGCGGGAATGATGCATGTTCGAGTTGTTTCGCAAGATTATCGAGCCCACCATCGAAATCATGATTGCCAATCGCAGAAGCTTCGTAACCCATCTTTGTCATCAGTTTCATTTCCACTTCTCCTCCGTACATATTGAAATAAGGTGTGCCCTGGAAAATATCGCCGGCGTCAATAAGAATGATGTTCGGTTCCTGCGCACGTATCTCATTGATGAGTGTTGCTCTGCGCTCCACTCCGCCAAGTCCCGGATACTTCGGATCATTATCGGGAAAAGGATCGATGTGCGAGTGAACATCATTGGTATGAAGAATGACAATGCGCACGTGCTTATCATCCTGCTCTTCATCTTTCCTGAAAGAAGAAGTGAGCATGCCGAGTCCAAGTAAAGAACCGGCGCTCGCCATCATGCGAATGAAATCTCTCCTGCTGTTATTCATAATAGATCCTCCCGTCGAGTTGCGGATGCAGGTGTTTTCCCATTCGCTGCTGATCATAACAATAGTCGAGCAGTGCATCGCGTATTTTGTAGCCAGTCGTTTCCAATTTCACAGGATTCATAAGGAAAGTCATTTTATCTCCTCCATTCGCAAGATAATCCGACGTCGCCACTTTATAAGTTTTTGTCGTGTCGAGTGGAATTCCATCGATCAGAACTTTTCCCGGCGTTTTATCATTCCGTAGTCCCATTTTTATTCCCGAAACAGGTTGTCCTCCTGTTGCTGCAATGTAGCGGAGAAGTTCCCACATATTTTTTCCGCTAATAGTTACCACCACGATCTCATTGTCGAACGGCATGAGTTCGAAAATATTTCCTTTCGTGATATTTCCTTTCGGTAATGAATTGCGAAGGCCGCCGGTATTCAGCAAACAGATCTGCGCATCATAATATTTTGAAGGATCATCGAGCGTATAGCGTTCGTTCGTTTTACCGAGTACAACATCCGCTGTGAAATTTCCCAGTAAAGATTCGAGTCCGCCGCGTTCCTTATTCATCGCCGTGTCTGAATAACAGATCACCGCATTCATTTCCTGGTCGAGCGATTTTTTGTAAGGGCCAATGATGTTTTCTGTGGCAGTATCGTGAACATCACTTTTGCCATTCATCTCCACATACTCCACGTTCACGCCAGTTACCTGCGCGGGGTGATGGCACGCGCCCGCAAGGAGAATTCCGGAAAGAACAACAAAGATTATTTTTTTACCGCCGCGCATTTTTACCAATGAAAAAACCGATTTTTTTATTTCGGGAATGTAAGTTACGAATAATTCGGGCGCAAATATAATTATTGTACGAATTACGAAATTCACGAAATACGAAGTACGAAAGATTACGAAAAATGAAATAGTGGAAACGAATTCCGCGATCATCTGCACTTTCGTATTGCGTAACTTTTAGTAGTATTTTCGTATTTCGTACTATGTTTATATCAGAGACAACTATTCGTGTGCGTTATGGCGAGACCGACCGTATGGGTTATTCCTATTATGGAAATTATGCGGAATACTATGAAGTTGGCCGCGTAGAGGCGTTGCGCGCATTGGGATGGAATTATAAAGACATGGAAGACGGGGGAATTCTCCTGCCGGTTTACACGTTCAGCATAAAATATTTCCGCCCTGCTTTTTATGATGATCTGCTCTCTTTGAAAACATCGGTTGTGGAATTGCCATCAACGCGATTGCGTTTTGAATATGAAATGTATAATTCAAAAGGAGAAAAGATCAACGAAGGAGAAACTACATTGGTGTTCATTGACGCGAAAACGAAAAAACCAAGGAACGCGCCGCAGGAATTCATTAATGCAATCAGCAAATATTTTTAAGTTCACTTTTTCCGAATCGAACCAATGATCATTGACACTGCACTAACTGGTCGAGTGGTAACTGATCTGAACGCCTTCCATATTCCGTAATTCCGCAACAATTTTATCGGCATCCCTCTTTCTCACTGCAAATTTCAGTTTACATTCCAGCTGAAAATCCTGTTCCCATTGGCGGAGTTCTTCATCTTTTAGAATTTTCATCACATCATTCATTGTAGCATAGGGAAAATGAAGTTCATAAATTTCCATGATCTGTTTTTCCATGATCGATGCTTTCGCCAATGCATCAGCCGCCGCCGAACGATAAGCATGGATGAGCCCGCTCACACCAAGCAGTGTTCCGCCGAAATAACGCACCACCACAATGAGCACATTCGTCAGGCCATGCGACTGGATCTGCCCGAGAATTGGTTTTCCTCCAGTGCCCGATGGTTCGCCATCATCATTCGCACGAAAAAATTGTTTGTCGGCGCCAAGGCGGAATGCATAACAATGATGACGCGCACTGTGATGTTCTTTTCTCAATGAAGCGAGTTGCTCTTTTACTTCCTGTTCGTTTGCCGCAGGGAAAGCATAAGCAAGAAACTTACTTCCGCGGTCTTTGAAAATTCCTTCGGCTGTTGATGCGATCGTTTTGTAATTGTCGTCGAACATTATTTTTCAGAAAGCGATAAGTGCAATGGAACAGAGCGATAAAATAAGCCCTGCCCAATTGATGAGCGATAATTTTTCATGGAACAACAGCAACGCGCCCATAGCAGAAAGTGCCACGATGCCCATATTATTCACCGGGTAAAGCACCGAACTTTCCATGATGTGGCTGTTGAGCGCGTGTGTGATCCCGTAAATGGAAAAATAATTCGGAATTCCGAGAATGATCCCTGCGATGATATTCCGATAATCAATCTTCGTTTTTTTCATGGCTACTTTGTAACCGACAATGAGAATTCCGAAAATACCGGCGGTAAGAAAACAAAGTGAAATGAAAAAAGAATTGTAAACTTCTGAAACCATTTTCTGCGAATGATTGATGAGCGCATCGATGATACCGCTTCCGGCAAAAACAAGAGCCGGCATCCATAATCGTTTTAAATTTCCACTGCCGCTTTTTTCCTTCGACAAGGAAGTGAGATAAACAGCGGTAAGCGCGAGCGCAAGGCCGGTGATCTTTTTGAACGTAACCGCTTCTCCATAGAGAAGAATAGCTGCAACAACAGGAATGGCCACTGACATTTTATTTGCAACAGTGGCAACTGAAACGCCCATCGTTTGCGCAGTTCTCGCGAGGAGAAGAAAAATAGAAATGAACAATGAACCAAGGGCAAGCGGCATCCACGCCCAGGGCTGGTGCGCGATCTCCCCTGCAGAAAGTGGAATTCTCCCAATGAGAATGCCTATAAATCCCGCAGTGAAATAATTCACCACGATGCCCTGCAGCGTATCGATCCTGAATTTTGTGAATGATTTCAGGATGAGCAATAATGCCGAGTTCGTAAAAATACTGAGCAGTAGCCAGTACATTTATTTTTGATTTTTCATTTTCGATCATGTAGAAATAAAAAAAAAGCTGCTCACTTATTCTGATAAAAATAAAGTTTATCAGGGCCGGCCATTTCCTCTTTAACGGGAGTCTTATTGAATGCCGGTGCTTTCACACCTTTGCCGATATTTTTTTTCGAAACAAAAACGCGCGCTTCATCCCACAAATTTTTTTCAAGAAATTTATTCAACAGGGCCGCGCCCCCTTCCACCAATACCGATTGCAATTCCCGGTTGTAAAGAAAATTCATCACCTGCGTGATCGGATCATTCCCGAAATCGACCGGAACATATTCCGCATGTGCGGCCTGGTAATGCGCGCCCGAATGAAAAACAACAGTGGGTGATGTTCCGTCGAGTATTCTTGCATGCATCGGAATTCTTCCACGGCGGTCGAACGTGAGACGCACCGGATTTTTTTTCTGCATTAATGTACCCGTTGCATCTGCGAGGCGCACGGTGAGTTGAGGATCATCAGTAAGCACTGTATTCGTACCTACGAGTATAGCAGCTTCTTCCGATCTCCATTGGTGAACGAGCAAATGCGCTTCGGGCGAACTGATAATGGCCCGTTCGTTATTATTTTCTTCGCGGTCATGATCGATGAATCCGTCGGCCGACTGCGCCCATTTGAGAATGATGTGCGGCCTTTTCTTTTCCACCCAGGTGAAAAATCTGCGATTCAAAAATTTTGCTTCTGCTTCGAGCAATCCCACTTTCACATCGATCCCCGCTGCAATGAGTTTCTGAATTCCTTTTCCTTTCACCAATGGATTCGGATCGAGGCAACCGATAACGACGTAAGGAATTTTTTTTTCAATGATGAGATCAGCGCACGGAGGAGTTTTTCCGTGATGAGAACAGGGTTCGAGATTCACATACAAAGTAGATTCGTTCAGTAAACGCGCATCACCCGTATGCGTAATGGCGTCCACCTCTGCGTGAGGCCCGCCGAAAAAACGATGATAGCCCTGCCCGATGATATTCCCATTGTGTACGATCACACATCCCACGAGCGGATTCGGCGCTGTATTTCCTGCGCCCTTTTCCGCGAGAAAAAAACATTGCCGCATGAATTCCTGGTGATTCTTCACGCGTCAAAAGTACGAGGAAGAAAAGTACCAAATTCAAAGCAGAAAATTCCAATTTACAAACTCCGGGCGTCGGGTAATTATTTTGTTTTGGGATTTGTTATTTGGGATTTATGAATCTGTTTTTTCTTTTTTTCATTTCATTCCTATTCGGTAAATTTGAGCCATGGCAGTTTACCGCTTCAGGATCACATTCGAAGAACACGAGGATGTTTTGCGCGAAATAGATATTCTGGGAAAGCAGAATTACGAAGAGTTGCACCGTGCAATACAGGAAGCGATCGGTTTCGATAATTCAAAGAACGCTTCCTTTTTCATCAGTGATGATCTCTGGAGAAAAGGAGAGGAACTGGCGCTGAATGTTTCCGGCCATGACGACGACGATGATCTTCCCCCCAGGAAAAAGAAACCAAAAAAAATGTCGGGCGAAAGGATCGCCGATCATATTGATGATCCTCACCAGCGATTTGTTTATGTTTTTGATCCCGGAGCGAACTGGACCTTGCTGATGGAACTGGTGCGCATTATTCCGGACGATCCTAAAGTGAATTATCCGAAGACCACAAAAACTTCCGGCGCTGCACCCAAACAATACAAACAGACCGTTGCTCCCCCGGTGGAAGATGAAGAGGTGGAAGATGATGAAGAAGATAAAAAGAGAAAAAATCTTGCATTCACTGCTGTAGAGCAATTCGATCACTCGGAACATCCCGGCAATGAAGAAGGGGAGGATTCGCATCACAATGAAGAGGAAAGTGAAACTGCTTCGGAAAATGGAGAGGATGCGGAAGAAAGTGAAGAGGAAGCCGGCGAAGATTTTGATCCCGGTTCACTCGGAGCCGAAGGAGATGATTTCTGATGAGCAAAAATTTATTGGTGCTGATCACAGGCCCGACCGGTGTCGGTAAGTCTGAAATTGCTTTAAAACTCGCTCTTCATTTTAAAACAAAAATAATTTCTGCCGATTCGCGGCAATTCTATCGTGAAATTCCCATTGGGACAGCGCAACCTTCTGCTGAAGAATTAAAACTTGTTCCGCATTTTTTCATTGGAGATCGAAGCATTCGCGAACCGCTTGATGCAGGCGCGTATGCGATGGAAGCGCGCGCACTCGTGCAGGAAGAATTCAGGGAAAATAATATTCTTATCCTCTGTGGCGGCAGCGGACTTTACATTGATGCGCTTGTGAATGGATTTGATGAACTGCCTGTCGTCCCGGATGAAATACGTTTTGAAGTGAGAAAAAAATTCGAGGAGTCGGGTTTGGAATCGCTCCGGGATGAATTGCAGCAACTCGACCCGGAACATTACGCGCAGATGGATACGCGCAATCACGTGCGCCTGATGCGTGCGATTGAAATCTGTCGCGCTTCAGGGAAAAAATATTCGGAGTTGCGTAAGGGAGGAAAACAGGAAAATGATTTCCGGGTATTACTTTGCTGCATCGATCTGCCGAGGGAAGAATTGTATGCGCGCATAAACACACGCGTGGACGTGATGATGAAGAATGGTTTGGAGGAAGAAGCGAAAAAAGTTTTGCCATTTAAAAATATTCCGACTTTATCAACAGTCGGCTACAAAGAACTTTTCGATTTCTTCGAAGGAAAAACAACAAAAGAAAAAGCGGTTGAACTCATCCAACAACATTCAAGGAATTATGCGAAGCGGCAATTAACGTGGTGGCGGAATTTTCCTGGTGTGATTTGGTTCTCTGCGAATGATATTTCCTTAATAAAAGAATTAATAATGAATAATGCATAATGCATAATGTATAATGGGGAGGGTTTTCTAATCTTGCATTGTCCAATTATACATTATTCATTATTAATCGAATTTATTCCGGCGCAGTTTTTTCTTCTCCGATTTTTTCTTTTTCGATTGTAATCTTTTTTCCTTCACACTTTTCGGGAGCTTTGTCTTCTTCCTCTTCTTCACCGGTTTCAGCGCATTTTCAAGTAATGAATAAAATTTACCAATGAGATTTTCTTTATTCTCAAATTGCGAACGGGAACCATCTTCGGTGAGACGCAGTATTCCTTCCTCCGTCAATCTCGAAGCAAGTTTTTCCAGTAGAATATTTTTCTGTTCTTCAGAAAGCAGTTTCGAATTCCGCACATCAAAATAAAGTTCCATGCGCGAAGAAACTTTATTCACATGCTGTCCGCCTGCACCGCCCGAACGCGTTGCTTTCATTGTTGCTTCGCAGACCAGATTCAATTCGCGGATGTTCATGCTGTAAAGTTATGGGTTATGGGTTGAGGCATAATGGAAACAGAATATTTCTTACCTGCCAATTCTCAAAACTTAATACTCAGTACAATTCGTATTTTTAGATGGAATATGATACGCGGAGGAACCTTAATCCTGGTTACTGTCTTTCTTTTTTGCGCAGGAATGCAGGCACAAACGCGTACGCGCAGGCACGTGGTGAGAGAAAAATATGCAAACGGGAATACGAAGACCATCACCAAAACCAAAGTGACCACCAATCTTTATGTTGATCTTTTTAATTTTTATAAAAAGACAACGGTCATTTGCACGGAATTTGATTCCATTACCGGTAAGAGGATAAAACATACCGAGCGCATCACTAAGAACGGGATGAGCGGGAAACATTGTTATGAAATTTATTACCAGCAGATCGATTATGATAAAGACGGGAATCGTGTTCACTTCGAGGAAACCTGGTGCGATAAGAGGAGGAATCACACGATTGAATATGAGAATGGGAAAGCGGTTTTTATTCACATTGAAAAACGAAGAAGGAGGAGAGCATTCCATGTTTAAAAAATATTTTCTCCTGGTTTTTATGCTCCTTGCATCCTCTGTGTTCGCGCAACGTCCTGATACTGCAAAGTCATTCTTCGCGCAACGTTCTGATACCGTAAAATCATTTTATGCCGCGCGGATCAATACCTATCTCGATCACGATCATAAGTTGCAGCAGTATTATAATTTAAATGATGCCGGAATTTTCATTTACAAAGACAGTGTTCAGAAGAAAAAAAATAATCCCGAATATTTTGTGGCGTGGAATGAAATAGGAATGTACAAAGAGGTAATGGCGAGAGAGCCGAAAGATGCGGCGCTGAAGATCATGTTGCAAAAGGGAGGAAAAAATTTTTCCGATCGTGCTTTACCGCCGGAAATTTTAACCCCATCCGAAACAGCTTCCAAACCGCTGAATGGAATTCGTATCGCCATCGATCCCGGACATATTGCCGGCGACACTGCATTCGGGAGAGTGGAAGAACGTTTCATTAATTTCAAAGTGAAATACATTCCGCCCGGACTCGATACCGATCTTTGTAAAATTCACCAGGTGGGCGACAGTGTAGAAATTCATCTCGCAGAAGGAATGCTCACGGAAATCGTAGCGCAGGATCTCGCACGCCGGCTCAGGGGCGAGGGCGCGATCGTGATGATCACACACGCGCCGGGCGTGAGCGCGTTCGGGAAAACTTTTGAGCAATGGAAAAAAGACGACTACCAGCGAACACTCGACTCATTGCTGAAAGTAAATCCGGCAGACAAAAATTTATTGAAACTTAAAAAAGGAATCCGTAAAGATGATCGTTTTATTTTCCGTTTTGTTTTCTTCAATGTGGAAATGAAAAAACGCGCCGAGATCATCAATTCATTTCAACCCGATCTCACCGTGATCATTCACTTCAACGTGGATGAAAAAAATAAAGACTGGACCAAACCGTCCGGTAAAGATTTCTGCATGGCCTTTGTCGGCGGAAGTTTTTTACCGGA
The DNA here is from genome assembly GCA_016194975.1 of Bacteroidota bacterium. Lineage (NCBI taxonomy): Bacteria > Pseudomonadati > Bacteroidota > Bacteroidota bacterium. Next base: position 164,884 of record JACQAM010000007.1, on the reverse strand, counting down.
TGAACTTTCTGATTCGCTGAGAAGATTTGATTTTCTCCGGCTCATTCTCACTGACGATCTTCCGAACAGCATTCGCGCTTCCGGTTACGCAACTCACGCATTTCAGAACTACCTGAAAGTTCCGCTGGCAACGATCAACGATGCAAATTATTTGCAGGAAAGTTGCATTGCTACCAACCAGCCCGGAGTTTTCTGCCGCGATCTTTCATTGACAAGAACAGTGGAAGGAACCATCATCTACGGAGAAACCTTGTACCAGGATAATTACATGGAATGTTTAGAGCTTTCTTCTGAATGTGAATTATATATCCAGGATTTTCCGAATCCAATTATTTACAATCAGCGTCTCGAAGATGTCACGAATGCGTATGAAGAGGCGATTCTGCAATGGGCAAAAAATAAGTAAGCGGCATCTCGACTATGCTCGATGTGACAAGGGAGCGGCAGTTGATGAGCGGTAGCAGCAGTCAATCAAAATAATTTTTTTTCTGAACGATTTCCACAACGCTGAATTCGAAACTCAAAACCCATAACTCATTACCAGCGACCATTGACATTTTTCCTAACTTGCGTACTCGCTTTCTCACCCATGAAAAAAATCTTACTCTCCGCTTCCGCTGTATTTCTCATTGGCAATTCCTTCGCGCAGAATATTTCCGTGATACAGGAACAGTCGCAACATTATTCTTCGCTCGGTGTGCACGATGATCAATATTGGGATCAGCTTCGTTACAGCGAAGGCGCTCCCGTTACAACAAATCAGAATGTTTCCCCGCAATCGGTTTGCAATCTCAACAAACGTGTTTTCGGATGGCATCCTTATTGGGTGGGAAGCGTGTACTCGAATTACCAATGGAATTTACTTTCTGATCTCTGTTATTTCGATTACACGGTGAGCCCGAATACGGGAAATAATACAAACGGTTCTTTCGCATGGAGTACAAGTGCGGCGGTTACTGCAGCGATCAGTAACGGGGTGAATGCCGATATCTGCGCAACCATGTTCAGCAGTCATTCTACTTTTTTTGCCAGCTCTTCTGCACAACAGACTTTCATCACGAATATTATTTCTTTGCTTCAATCGCGCGGCGGGCATGGAGTGAATATTGATTTCGAAGGAATGGGTTCGTCGAACACAGCGGGCTTCACTGCGTTCATGCAGAATCTTTCGAATCAACTGCACGCTGCCATTCCAGGATCGGAAGTTTCTGTTGCACTTTATTCAGTGGACTGGAGCGGAGTTTTCGATATTCCGAATCTTACTCCGTATGTCGATCTCTTCGTGATCATGGGATATGATTATTATTACGGAGGAAGTACAACTGCCGGCCCCGAAGATCCGCTGTACAATTTTCAGACGACTTACAACTACACACTTTCAAAATCCATCACGTATTATCGGAAGCAGGGTGTTCCCGCAGCAAAATTATTATTGGGGCTTCCTTATTACGGCCGCGAATGGGAAACAACAGGATTGACTGCGCCTTCCGCGACCACGGGCGCGTACACGGCGACAAAAACTTTCAATGTGGTGAAAGCAAATGTGAATGGATATTATTCAAATTCCCAATGGGAAGCGAACAGTTTTTCTCCGTTTTATCCTTACGTTTATCTGGGTAACGATCGTCAATGCTGGTGCGATAATTCGTGGAGCATGCGCAGAAGATTCGATGTAGTGAATCAATATGGCATTGGAGGAATAGGGATATGGGCACTCGGTTACGATGATGGCTATTCTGATTTCTGGGATGCCATCCGCGATAAATTTTCTGATTGCGCAACGATTCCCTGCAGTGATACATTGTGGGATATGGGCGGGCCAACGAGAAATTATTATGACGCAGAAAATTATACAACAACAATTTCTCCGACCGGCGCATCTTCTGTTTCATTGGCGTTTTCACAATTTGATGTGGAATTGAATTACGATTCTCTTTTTCTTTACGACGGGCCATCCACAATTTCTCCGCTCATTGGCGCCTACACGGGAACGAATTCCCCGGGAACAGTTACATCAACCGGCCCATCGCTCACATTGAGATTTAAATCGGATAACAATACTAATCGCCCGGGATTCACTGCGATCTGGAATTGCATTGCTGATAATATTTCTCCGACCACGCAGATTGTTACTCCACCGGGATGGATCACGCAGGATTTCAACGCGACGTTCAACGACGCTGATAATTCGGGAGGAAGCGGCCTCGATAAAAGTTTTTACCAGGTGTGTGGCTACAATGGAACGGAATGGCGCTCGAATGATGCAGCAGGATTTTTCAATGACGATTTCGATCAGCAAACAATAAATCCACAATGGACGGGTGTAACAGGAATATGGAATGCGAATGCAACGGGACAACTCGAGCAGAGTGATGAAACAAATTCCAACACGAATATTTATGCGCCGCTCACTGAAAATCTTTCCAATCGTTATTTGTATCACTGGCAGGGAATGATAAGCGGTACCGGAAATAATCGTCGTGCGGGATTGCATTTCTTCTGCGATAATCCAACGCTTCCTAACCGCGGAAATAATTATTTCGTTTGGTTCCGTGTCGATCAGTCGCAATTGCAGTTTTATAAAACAACGAACGATGTTTTCAGTTTGATGTACACCGTGCCGATGACGGTGAATGCAGGACAGTGGTACGACTGGAAAGTAACCTATGACCGGATCACGGGAGAAATTACAGTTTACCAGGATGATGTTTTCATTGGCAGTTGGACCGATCCTTCTCCGATAGCAACAGGAGATTACATTTCTTTCCGAAGTGGAAATTGCAACTGGCAGGTCGATAATTTCCAGGTGTATCGTTCGCGTTATTCAAATACTCAAACTTTAATTACGGTTGGAAATTGCGCTTCCTGCGATATGCAGAATGAGAATGTGGATCCTGCAACGCCGGGCGGAAGGATCCGTTCCATTAATAATGATAACGCACATAATATTTCTACGATCGCGCAACAGGATGTGAATGTGGACTGGACAGCGCCGGTCATGCCGGGAATTATTCTTGATGGAACTGCTGCAGATATTGACACGACGTTCAACCTCGCGCAACTGCAGGCGAACTGGGCGGCCGCAGCAGACACAAATTCCGGTGTAATGAATTACGATTTCGCTGTAGGAACAACTTCCGGAGACTCCGATGTGGTGATGTGGACGAACAATGGAAATCTTATTTCTGTTACCACCCCGGTTTCATTGACGGCAGGGCAGTGGTATTATTTTTCCGTGCGCGCAACGAATAATGCGTTACTCACTTCTGTGCATGTGCAGAGCGATGGGCAAGTGGCCATGCTTTCAACGGGAATTTTCGCCGGGGAAAATGTGAACTGCAATATTTATCCGAATCCGTCTTCCGGTATTTTTTATCTCGATGTAAATGCTGCGAATGAATTCAGCGGGACGATCGACATCACAGATATTTCGGGAAGAGTTATTTTTTCCTCTGACGTGAAGATCGTGAATGGAGGAAGTGCAATTTTGCCGCTCGATCTTTCTTTGTTTGCCGCGGGCACGTATTTTGCAACACTGCATTCAGAGAAATTCTCGAAGACGATGGAGTTGATACGGCATTGAAAATCCCAAAAGCAATCTGTGAAAATCTGTGTGAATCTGCGGCAATATTTTTCGTCAGGAAAGGCAAAATATTTTTTCGCGGTAATATTCGTTGCGACTAATCTCCATTCCCAGGCAGAATCTCCTTTTGATTTTGTTGCTCCTCCCGGATCGAATGTTTACACGGATATAAAAACTGCTTACAAAGAAGCGGCAGTTTGTTATCGTCTCGATCTTACCAATGAGAATTTCACGCTCGACAAAAAATTATTGCCGAAAATCCCGAAGCTCACCAATGTGATGGCGCTTAAGACCGGCAACAATGGACTCACGGAAATTCCTTCTGAATTTCTTTCGCTTTCGTCGCTGCAATATTTCGGTTCATTCGGAAACCCGCTTACCGGTCTCAGTGATTCGATTGGGATGCTGGGCAACCTGCGTTACCTGGAATTTTCCGGAACGAATTTCGATACGCTACCCATTGGCCTTGCCGGGCTCACGCGGCTCACTTCACTTACGATCGATCACAACAAAGACACCTTGTACATTCCGAAAGAATTTTCTGCGCTGGGTTATTCGCTTACAGAACTGCGCATTTACAACACGATCCTCGATACCCTGCCGCACGACATGAATAACATGTTTAAACTGCAGAAAGTTGTTTTCTACAAATGTGGGCTTACTTATTTTCCCGCGCCTGTGAAGCACATGCCCGCACTTAAAGAGTTGTGGCTCGACAGTAATAATATTTCTGTGCTGCCGAGAAATATTTCACTCATGCAGGATCTTTCTATTCTCTCGTTGCGTGGAAATAAAATTCAGCACATTCCGAGTACGATCTGTTTTTTGCAAAATCTCACCGTACTCGATCTGCGTGGAAATCCAATTGATCCTTACGAGGTAGAATGCCTGCAGGCGTTGCTGCCTTCGTGCCAGATCTTATTCTGAATTCATTAGAGTTTATATCGATTAAGATTTGCATAACAATGATTGCAAGCGCTCCATTATTAAAAACTGAGCATTTGCAAGGTATTCCCGATGCTCAGTCTGATTCATTTGAATGTCAAAAAGTTTCCTGTTTCGCATTTAGTATCTTATTCGGAATAAACTCTATTGTAAAAGTGCGTTGGTCACTCCGAGCGCAGTGAAGGAGTCTTGCGGGCGGGCGTGTCTGGAAAGATTACAATGACTTCCTGGTTTGGTAACAAGAAGAAAATATTATTCTCCTGTTAGCGTATATCCATCCGAAATTTTCCTGTATCTCGTTCTTGCCGGTACAAAAATTCCATTCCTGTATTTGTATTTTCTTTTTACTTCAAACGTCGCGTCGTATTTAGAAGAAGAAGAAAGAGTGGTGAGGTAAAGTTTTTTTCCTTTTATTTTAATTGAATATCCTGACCCACCCTGATTGAAACCACCGTATTCCTCATTCCCATAATGAAAATCGAGAATCTGAACTACCGTTGGAATATCATTTGCATTCATTGTGTAAAATTCTTTAGCTGTATCGTTCACCGTCATTGAAACACCAATGCTGTCGCCATGTTCTTCATTGCCACCAAAAATATTATCGACACAAAAAGAAACGGAATCGCTGATGTCAATCGTGTCGGTTCTTAAGAACAAAACATTTTTCCGGAATCCACCTGCATCGAATTCCAACCACACTTCATAATAAATATTCTGCCCGTTTATTTTTCCGCATAATCCTTGTTCCGCACCGGCAGTTTTTTCATTGCAGAGATCCTGCGCGGGAATATTTGTACTGAACAAAATCAGAAACAGAAGGATAAAATTTAGACAGCCTCTATATGTTTTTGCAACATAGTTTGCATTTCTCCCGCAAAGCAGCAAATAATTTTTCTGCGTGAGGGATAGAAGCAAGCTGCCATGCAGCGCGGATAGCCCGACGGTGAAGTAAAGCGAAGCGCCTACTTCACCGGCACGCCCAAAAATTTTCACTGCAAAATATTTCATTCTTCTATTCTCAAATTCTTGCATTCTCAATCCAACTTCATCAGCAAATCAGCAATTCACCTATTCGCACCCATTCGTAATTCGTACCCCTATTTTTTTTTACTCACCACCTCAAACTTCATAGAAATACTTTCTCCATTCTCATCTACGCACGTAACCGTATGCGCGCCCGGATCGGGATTCATTGCGAACTGGTGAATGTCTTTTGTCATTCCCATGTATTGATCGTCGAGATGCCAGTACACGGTCATTCCTGATTTGCGATGTGCAATTTCAAAAACAACTTTTCCGGGGCGGCCATCTAATTCTGTGGGAATATAAAGTTGTGTTTCCTGGCGCGGGTAAACGAAATCCATGGAATTCACAGTGACGCCACCGCAACCATCTTTGAACGGAGGTAAAGTTTTGTAAGAAGGATTTTTTGTTTTGTAATAATATTCCATTGCAGGCGGAAGCACGAACCACGGAGCGTGTTGCATTTTTGAAACTTCTTCGCAGTCGCTCGTCACCTGAAATTTTCCGCTTGCATCGAGATGTATCATGCGGTGGTATGGACAGGGGCCGCTCTTCAATCCGCTTTTCGGGATCCATTGTTCTTCTGCATCACAAAGATCACCGGCGCGATAACCACTCTCTTTGCAGATATTCACTTTCACCATATCGTTGTCGGGGCGTTTGAACCAACCCGGTGAACGGAGATCGGAAAAAATATCGAAGAGAATGGGCGCCGCAGTTTGAACGCCTATGAGTCCCGGCCTTCCTTCTCCGTCTGCATTTCCCACCCACACCGCCACCACATATTTCGGCGTTACACCAATGGCCCATCCATCGCGAAAGCCAAAACTCGTTCCTGTTTTCCACGCAATTTTATTCGAAGAAAGAAATGCGGTCCAGTTTACTTCTTCATCGGGACGCACGACTTCGGTCATCGCATCGAACGTAAACCAGATTGCGGATGCATCGTAATACGAATGTTCTCCAATGGGCGCATCGTGTTTTTCATTCGGAAGAGGAAGATAGGTGGGCGCATGAAAATCTTTTTTGTCATAAATATTATTTGTGTTGTAATGATTGAGCGTGCGCGCCATGGATGCGTATGCACCTGCGAGATCCCACAATTTTCCTTCGGCGCCACCGAGAATAAGTGAAAGTCCATAATGATCGGGCGGCTGATTGATGGTTGTCAATCCAATTTTCTGCAACAGCGAATGAAATTTTTCTACGCGGTACTGCTGGAGCATGCGCACGGCAGGCACATTGAGCGAACGTGCGAGTGCGCGACGTGCGGGAACAGCGCCATCATACGTACGATTGAAATTCTGCGGATTGTAACCGGAAAGATCCGTTGGAATATCAGCGACAAGTGTGTTCGGAAGAAGTTGTCCGTCGGTGAGCATTCCCGCATAGAGAAATGGTTTTAAAATACTTCCGGTGCTACGTGGCGCCATGATCACATCCACATCATCGCCATTATTTTCTGCTGCATCATCATTTGTATTTCCGCAATACGCAAGAACATTTCCTGTTTCCACATCGAGCACAATTGCTGCGGCATTATTGATTTGATTTCCTTTTAATTCTGCGTGATGCAGCGCGATTATTCCATTTACTTTTTCCTGGAGATCGATATCAATTGTTGTTTTCACAATTTGTCCTTCCATTCCTTCCTTCGCTACGCGATCGAGCAGGTGAGGAGCAATGCGGGGAAGCTGATGCGGCGCTCCCGGCAAAGGTTCTTCCTTGGCGAGATCACGCGTTTTGCAATCGATGATTCCTGCATCTTTCAACCGGTCGAGTAAACGATCGCGTTTTTCTTTGAGGCGCAATTGATTTTTTCCCGGATAAATGAGCGAAGGAGAATTCGGGAGAACAGCAAGCGTTGCCGATTCGGCCCAGGAAAGATTATCCGGATCTCTTCCGAAATATCTCCACGAAGCAGCGTCGATGCCAACGACATTACTTCCGAACGGTGCGTGTGAGGCATACAGTGCAAGAATTTCTTCTTTGCTGTAATCGAGTTCGACGCGTGTTGCGAGAACGATCTCCACACATTTCTGCCACACATTTCTCGGCGGATTTTTTCTTGAGATGCGCACGAGTTGCATGGTGAGTGTGCTTCCTCCTGAAACCACTTTTGCATTGGAGAGATCCTGTTTTACGGCGCGGAAAAGTGCGGCAGGATTTACGCCGGGATGAGAATAAAATTGCCGGTCCTCATACTGGATGAGGCACTGCGCAAATTTGTAAGGAGCTTTTTTCCGATCGGGAAATCTCCATTGGCCATCGCTCGCAATTTTTGCGCCGAGCAATTTTCCGTCTTTATCAAGAATGACAGTGCAGGTAGGATCTGTAAAAAGTTTTGACGGAAGACAGAATGCATAAGTGAGAAGAAGAGCTGAAATATAGTTGGCCCATCGGCCTCTGCGTGTTTTCCACGTTTGTGCATAGCGGGAAGGAATTCCTTTTGCTTGTTTCCATGCAGCAGGAAAAATTTTCTTCGTTATGGCAATGAATTTTTTCACCCATAACAAAGATAGTCCGTGATCATGAGTCAGGCAGGGCATTCCTGATAAGTGTGGTTTTATTTGAACAGGTGTGGGAAAAGAGGGTAAGTGTTGTTTTCCAGGAGCCATTTATTTCTGAACCGGTCGTTATTAAATGAAAGATGCTTGTTCTTTTGCAGTTCAACTTAGCGCCTTTGTGCCTTCGCGGTTCTTAAATTATTTTTTTATTTAACCGTCAAGTCGCTAAGGCGCGAAGAATTTATCAAAATGATTCACCACTTGAACTCACGCTATTTCAAAAAAAATAAATTTTGTTTATGGAATCCAGGTTTTCCCTGCATCCTACTATCAAAACCGCTAAAACCATGATCACTATTCCCAAACCTTGTTCTGAAAACTGGAACGAGATGACGCCCGAAGCAAAGGGCCGTCTTTGCGATAAATGCTGTAAAGTTGTTGTAGATTTTACAAAGAAAACCACGAATGAAATCGTGAACTTTCTGCAGAAGAATTCCGAGTCAAAGGTCTGCGGGCGATTCAAAGCAACGGAGATTACCGTTCCCACTTTTGTAAAACCGCGGATGCCGCGTTATAAAATTTTTGCTGCTGCCGTTTTATTTGTTTTCGGAAGTTTGCTTTTCACTTCCTGTCACAGCGGAAGAAATGAAGAAGTAATGGGAAAAGTTACGGTGCAGAATTCAGGTCAGAATAATTTTGGCCCCGCAGGTGATACCTTGCGTACTGATTCTGTGACGAAGAAAAATGCAAAACATAAAAAATGCAACAAGGTGGTGAATGAACCGCATGAGATCATGGGCGATGTTGCTTATTTTCCTGATACTTTAAAATAATACTTCCATGCTTTCCATTCCAAAACCTTGTCATGAAGATTGGGGACAAATGTCGCCCGAAGAAAGAGGCCGGCATTGCTCCGTCTGTTGCAAAGTCGTTGTGGATTTTACGTTGATGCCAACGGAAAAAGTGGTCGACTACATCAGTGAAAGAAAAGATCAGAAGATCTGCGGGCGATTCCGTTCCGATCAGGTTTCTGTTCCGGAATTTCCGGAGAAGAACAAAAGTTATACGGGCAGAATAAAATTATTTCTCGCGGCGCTGGTTTTTGTTTTCGGTGCAACATTATTCAACGGCTGTAAAATATTTCCTCATCATAAAGAAAAAGAAGTGATGGGCATCATGGTCGATCCGCATACTCCCGATTCAATTCAGAATAATTTCATTCCGAAACCGGTTCTCGATACGCCACAAAAAGATAACCATCCGAAGGGAGAAGTTATTTGCACGCATCCGCCGAAAACAGATACGACGAAAGAAGAGATAATGGGAAAAGTGCAGTATGTTCCGAAGTAGAAGGAAGTAGGCGGTAGGCAGTAAGCAGTTCATTTTCTTAGTTGGAATTTGGATTTTGGGTTTTTATTACATTAGCTCATGATCGAAATAAAAAACCCTTGTCCTGAAAAGTGGGAAAACATGTCGCCGGAAACCGGTGGACGCTCCTGTGAAAAGTGTTGTAAGACGGTCGTTGATTTTTCGGATTTCTCCGATGAAGAGATCGTGGAATATGTGAAGAATAAAAATGGTTTGCGCGTATGCGGAAGAATTCAGCGGGAGAAATTATTTTTCAAACCGAAAAAACGACAAGCGAAATTCTTTGCTGCACTGCTTTTTGTTTTTTCATTCGGACTTTTTTCCTGCCGTGGTGATAATAACGGTCCCGGCCACGTGGTAGGCGATGTGGCGATCAGCGATTCTGCGGCTAAGGCACAACGTCAGCAATTCACTAAGGATAGTGCGGATAATGCGCAGAAATTAAAACCGGAAACACCTTTTCATCTTTCGAAAGAAGACAGCACGCATGTGGCCGACAGTGTGGCAAAACACAAAAATCCGATACGGGATTTTGATTGAGCGGTAATCTCCCTGTGCGCTTCCTTTTTTTTTACTTTTGCGCCTTGATTTGATCATTCATGGCCCGCTTTCACAAACTCAGAATTAAAGAAATCACGCACGAAACTCCCGACACGGTTTCTGTAGTGTTCGATGTGCCTGAAAATCTGCGCAGTGAATTTGCGTATGTGCAGGGGCAATACCTCACGCTGAAATTGCATGTCAATGGTGAAGAATTGCGCCGGTCTTATTCACTTTGCTCAAGCCCTGTTGCGGATACGGAATATAGGATCGCAATAAAGAAAGTGAAAGATGGCCGCGGATCGAAATTTGTGAATGATGAAATGAAAGCAGGTGATGAAGTGGAAGTGATGACTCCGCTTGGAAATTTTCATTCACCGATCGATGCATCAAACGAAATAAATTATTTTCTTTTCGCAGGAGGAAGCGGCATCACGCCGATGTTTTCGATTCTCAAAACGGTTCTGCATTCCGAATCAAAAAGTAAAGTGACGCTTGTTTACGGAAACCGCGATGAGCAAAGTATTATTTTCAGAAAACAATTGGAAAAAATTGTTGCAGAAAGCAACGGACGGCTGAAGATCATTCATGTACTCGAGCATACGGAGACGGAAAATGAATTTATTCAGAAAGGATTGCTCACAAAAGAAAAAGTGAATTCCATTCTTGAGAAACATGCAGTGATCTCCGGCAACAACGAATATTTTATCTGCGGGCCCGGGCCAATGATGGACAATGTGAAGAATGCGCTGACGGAAATGAAAGCCGATGCAAAGAGAATTCACATCGAATATTTCACAGCGGTGGCTGATGCGGTGAAAGCTGCAGAAGCTTCATCTGCCAATGGAAATGTGATCACGAGTAAGGTGACGATCATTATGGATGGGCAGAAAGTGAATATCGATCTTCCTTCGAACGGGCAGGCCATTCTCGATGCTGCGCTCGACGCCGATCTTGATGTTCCGTATGCGTGCAAGGGCGCAGTGTGTTGCACGTGCCGCGCGAAACTGATGGAAGGAAAAGTGACGATGGATCAGAATTTCGCGCTGACGGATGATGAAGTAGCGCAAGGATATATTCTCACGTGTCAATCACATCCTGCAAGCGAAAGAGTGGTGGTGAATTATGATGAACCTTAGAGGCTGTCTAAATTTCATCCTTCGTTGCATTTCTTGGCCGTAGTCGCTCCACTATGGCCTGCAAAATGCGTCTCGGCTGAACAAAAATGGCATCATAACAATTCCAAAAAATGAATTTTAGACAGCCTCTTAGTGCATTTACGATTTACAATTTATGATTTACAATTAGGGCGTGATTCTCACACCGTGTCGTTGACTGACGTGAGGATAGATAAGTTGCAGGTAATAATCCGGTTGTCATGAACTCCAAAATCGTCCATTGTAAATCGTAAATTGTACATTACTTTTGGTACCCAAAATTTGCTTCATGAAAATATTAGTCTGCATCAGCAATGTTCCTGACACAACAACGAAGATCGCTTTCACTCCCGATGGGAAGTCGCTGAATAAAACCGGCGTGCAGTTCATCATCAATCCGTATGATGAGTGGTATGCACTCGTGCGTGCGCTCGAGATCAAAGAAGCATTGGGAGCAGGAACAGTTACACTCATTCATGTTGGGCCAGTCGAGAACGAAGCGATCATCCGCAAAGGACTTGCCATTGGTGCCGACGATGCAGTTCGTATTGACGCTGATCCGTGTGATGCTTATTTTGTAGCAGAGCAGATCGCAGCGTATGCGAAAGACAAAAATTTCGACCTCATTCTCACCGGGAAAGAAACCATTGACACGAATAGTTCGATGGTCGGCGGAATGCTCGGTGAAATGTTATCTGTTCCATTCTGCTCACTCACTTCAAAGCTTGATGTGAATGCCCGCCCGGCCGAGCCATTCGGACGGGGGAAAATGATCACTGTAGAAAAAGACATTGACGGAGGAACAGTAGTACTCGAATTCGAAACGCCTGCGGTGATCTCCTGCCAGAAAGGAATGGCCGAAGCAAGAATTCCGAATATGCGCGGCATCATGGCAGCGAGAACAAAACCACTCAACGTTATTCCGGCGGCGAATCCTTCTGTGCTTACGTCAGTAGAAAATTATACACCAGCAGAAGGAAGAAAAGCAGTGAAGATGATCGATCCAAATAATATGGATGAACTTGTGAATCTCCTGCATACCGAAGCGAAAGTAATTTAGCGCAAAAAATTTTTAAATCGTAAATTTTAAATCGTAATTCAAAATGTCAGTTTTAGTTTACACCGAATCCAACAATGGAAAGATCCGCAAGGATTCATTAGAAGTGACAAATTATGCAGCAGCTATAGCGAATGCAATGGGCACAAGCGTTGTCGCCGTGATCGATGGTAACACGCCGCAAGAAGCGCTCGCGCAACTGGGAAAAGCAGGAGCGAAAAAAGTGCTGACAGTTTCCGATGAGAAGATCGGCGCCGGCATCGCGCGTGCGTGGGCGATAACGCTGGAGCAAATTGCAAATGCAGAATCCTGCGAGGTGATTATTTTTTCTCACAATCTTCCCGGAAGAGATATAGCACCAAGATTAGCAGCAAGAATGAAAGCAGGAGTAGTAGCAGGTGCAGTTGAAATTCCAAAAACAGATGGCGGAAAATTTACGGTGCGAAAAACTTCTTACTCCGGAAAAGCCACGGCAGTTTATACAATGAATTCTGCAAAAAAAATTATAACTGTTCTTCCTAATTCAATTCCTGTAAAGCTCACAGATTCCACTGCAGAAATTTCTTCTTTCAAACCCGACCTGTCTTCATTCACCAACAGGGTCACTGTTAAAGAAGTGAAGAAGGAATCATCTACAACTGTTCCTCTTCCCGAAGCAGATCTCGTTGTATCAGGCGGCCGTGGAATGAAAGATCCGAAGAACTGGGGCATCATAGAAGATCTTGCAAAAGCGTTGGGTGCCGCCACTGCATGTTCGCGTCCTGTTGCAGATATGAATTGGCGCCCGCATCATGAACATGTAGGACAAACCGGTTTGGCCATTCGACCGAATCTTTACATTGCTATTGGAATTTCCGGCGCTATACAACATCTCGCAGGAGTGAACGGAAGTAAAACAATGGTGGTGATCAATACCGATAAAGAAGCGCCATTTTTCAAAGCAGCAGATTACGGTGTGGTCGGTGATGCATTTGAAGTTGTTCCGCGCCTTACTGAAGCAGTCAAAAAGTTCAAAGCGGCGCAGCATTAATTCACAGGCATTTGTTATCTTTAATATTCCAACATTCGTCTCCCATTCAGTGAGCAGCGGCATGAAAAAAATGAAGCTTGAGATCGTCGGCCTGTCGTACAGCCAGACGCAGTCAGGCGCATACGCACTCGTGCTCGGGGAAGCAAAAGGCCAGCGGAGATTGCCAATTATCATTGGAGGATTTGAAGCGCAGGCGATCGCGATCGAGCTTGAAAAAATGACACCGAGCCGGCCGCTTACTCATGATCTTTTCAAAAGTTTTGCCGAAGCATTTCATATTCGTGTGCAGGAAGTGCTCATCTATAATCTTGTTGAAGGAATATTTTTTGCAAAACTTATCTGCTCTAACGGAACGGAAGAAACAGAAGTAGATGCGCGTACTTCTGATGCAATAGCGCTTGCAGTTCGTTTTAATTGCCCGATCTACACTTACGAATTCATTCTCTCACAGGCAGGAATTGTTCTTGAAGACGAAAAAACTCCTGCAGAAGAAGAAAAAGAAAAAAAGGCAGGCGAAGAAGAAGGTGAGGAGATTGTTGCTGCTGCAGCGGGCGGGCCTGAGTTCGGAAGGAAAACCGTTAAAGAATTAGAAGAGATGTTGCGCAAAGCGCTCGAAGATGAAAATTACGAGCGCGCGTCACGCATACGCGACGAATTGAAAAAGCGCAAGTCAAAATAATTTCCTGATTTATTTTTCTCAGAATTTATCCTGGACTGAATGGGAATAAAATTCCGCCTTACTGTTATGAGCTTCCTGCAGTTTTATGTATGGGGAGCGTGGCTCATTACCATTTCTAATTATTGGTTCGGAACAAAACACTGGCAACCCGAAGCGTTCGGTGCGATCTTTTCTACACTGGGATTTTCTTCTCTCTTCATGCCGGCGATCATTGGAATTCTTGCCGACCGTTTCATCAATGCGGAAAGATTGTATGGCGTGTTGCACATTCTTGGCGGAGCAATTATGTGTTGTATTCCATTTGTCAATGATCCGCACGATTTTTTCTGGGTGATCTTTGCGGCGATGATCTGTTATATGCCGACGATCTCGCTTTCCAATTCAGTGGCGTATCATATTCTCAAATCAAATTCGTTCGATGTAATAAAAGTTTTTCCTCCCATCCGCGTTTGGGGAACAATAGGATTCATCGCGGCCATGTGGACAACGAATCTCTCGGGAAATAAAGCAACAGCCAATCAATTTTACATTTCGGCGATCGCGGCTTTCGTTCTTGGAATTTATTCTTTCACACTTCCAGTTTGTCCGCCACAGACAAATCCGGAAAGAAAGAAATCATTATTGGAAATGTTCGGGTTGAATGCGTTCCGTTTATTCACCGATAGAAAAATGGCAATGTTCTTCCTCTTTTCGATGCTTCTTGGAGCTGCCTTACAATTGACGAACATGTACGGAGATGTTTTCCTTTCTGATTTCAAGAATGTTCCCCGGTATACGGATTCGTTCGTTGAAAAATATTCAACCATCATCATGTCTATTTCTCAGGTTTCTGAAACACTGTTCATTCTTGCTATTCCATTCTTCCTGAAAAAATTCGGTATCAAAAAAGTGATGGTGATCAGTATGCTTGCATGGGTGCTGCGTTTCGGATTATTCGCTTACGGCGATCCGGGAAGCGGATTATGGATGATCTTCATGTCCTGCATTGTGTACGGAATGGCGTTTGATTTTTTCAATATTTCCGGTTCGCTATTCGTCGAAATAAATGCAGATCATAAGATTCGTTCGAGTGCCCAGGGACTTTTCATGATGATGACCAATGGTTTTGGAGCTGTGATCGGCAGTGTAACCAGCGGATTGATCATCGCAAAATATTTCACGCTCAAATTCACAACGATTGATAGCCTCTTGAGATTTCTTAAAACAGACGCCAATAATCCTGCTGTCAAGAATCTATTGTTTCACAATGAAGTTTTAAGAAATGGTACTTTTAGGAATGATGTAGTGATTAAAGAATGGAGTCCGATCTGGTTGACGTTCGCCCTCTACGCGCTCGTCGTTGCAATTTTATTCATGCTGTTCTTCCGCCACAAACACGATCCGGATGCAGTAGCCGATGTCAAACACTAATGAATAATGCATAATTGCAAATAGAGTTTTATCGGACGAAACTATCTTATATTATCCATTATCCACTATTCATTATCCATTATTCATTATACATTAGCGCTTCCCAGTTGTTCTCCGAAGTGAAATTGTTCTTCCGGAATTTTTCTATTCACAAAATCACTCAGCATTTTTTCCGTTTCAGGAATACAATTCCACAGATCATTCATGTCTTCCACTACGAAATATAAATTCTGGACCTCGTTATTGTGAAAGGGTTGCAGCAACACATCACGGATAGAGAATTTTTTTAATTCCACTTTGTCGCTGTAAATATGTTTGCTTTCGCCGAATGAAGAAAGAATTCCCGCGCCGTAAATTCTCAACTGACTATTGTCCTTCATCAATCCGAATTCTATAGTGAACCAATACAGGCGCTCGAGCAGCATCACCGCCTTTTCATTGCTGCAGAATTTCAATCCCATCACGGCAAAATCCTGCACGAACTTCGCATACTTTTCATTCGCAAGCAAAGGCAGGTGGCCGAAGGTATCATGAAACATATCCGGTTCCTCGAGGTAATCGAGCTGGTGACGTTTCCGCAACCATGTTGAGGAGCAGAATTTTTTCTTCGCGAGCAGTTCAAGAAATTCCTGCACAGGAATAATTCCTTTCACGACTTCAATTTCCCATTTTGTTTTTTTTGCGAGATAATGTTCAACGATCCCGAAATCAGGAACCGTATCTGCTTTCAATCCTGCGAGAGGAATGCAGCGCAGGTATTCGCTCCATGCTTTGTTCTGCAGATTTTTTACCTGCCGCTCAAAAAGTAATTTCCATACTTCGTGATCTTCGATCGTATACTTGTTCCATTCTTGTTTCATAAAGGGAGGATTACGGATATTTACTGAGAATACAGATTACAGGTAGTACAGATATACAGATTGTGCGTTGGTCATTGCAATCCCGAATTTATTCGGGAGAAGCAATCCTGTGGGAGGGCTTTGGTAATTTGTACTATCTGTAATCTTTCCCAAATAAAAAACCGGTTCAACTGAACCGGCTTGTGTTATTTTATGGACAATGTCCATTACCACTTCTCCGGCCGGGAAGACTCCTGATAGTAGTAATAGTATTGTTTGTTGAAATTCATGGCGCTAAAGTATGGAAATTCTCTTTCGGTTAATATTTTTTGTAAAAGATGGGAAATTATTCCGGGAGGATTTCCTCCGGGTGAAGTATTTTTGCGACTGAATTTACCAATGAAACAATACCACGATCTCATGCGCCACGTACTTGCACACGGCGCAAAAAAAACAGACCGAACGGGCACCGGAACTTTAAGCGTGTTCGGTTACCAGATGCGTTTCGATCTCGCAGAAGGATTTCCGCTGCTCACCACTAAAAAAGTTCACACCCGTTCCATCATTCACGAATTGCTCTGGTTCCTCAAAGGAGAAACGAACATAAAATATTTAAAAGACAATGGCGTTTCTATCTGGGACGAATGGGCGGATGAGAATGGAAATCTCGGTCCGGTCTATGGTTCGCAATGGCGTTCGTGGCCAACTTCCGATGGAAAACATATTGACCAGGTCACCCATGTGATCGATCAGATCAGAAAAAATCCTGACTCCAGAAGACTGATCGTTAGCGCGTGGAATGTGGGTGAAATTGAGAAAATGAAATTGCCGCCATGTCATGCGTTCTTCCAGTTCTATGTTGCTGATAAAAAATTAAGCTGCCAGTTGTACCAGCGCAGCGCAGATATTTTTCTCGGCGTTCCATTCAACATCGCATCCTACGCGTTGCTCACGCTCATGATCGCGCAGGTGTGCGGCCTGCAGCCCGGCGATTTTGTGCACACGCTGGGTGATGCGCATTTGTATTCCAATCACATTGAACAGGCCAATCTTCAACTGTCGCGCGATCTTCGTTCATTACCGCAAATGAAAATAAATCCTGCAGTGAAAAATATTTTCGATTTCAAATACGAAGATTTTATCATTGAAGGATACGATCCCCATCCGCATATAAAAGCTGCGGTTGCAGTGTAATAAATATTTTGCATGCCCGCGTAGTTTTAACGAGGACTGGGAGCGCAACAGCATCACTTCAAATAATCTTTGCTCCTGCTGCGGCGCTGACGGAGCAGGCGCCACATCAGGGCTAAATAATTTCTTCATCACATCAAAGTCACTTTGAAAATCTCAATCATTGTAGCCGCTTCTGAAGACAATGCCATCGGCAAAGACAACCGTCTTATCTGGCGTTTGCCATTCGACATGAAATTTTTCAAAGAGAAAACCACCGGGCATTGCGTGGTCACCGGCAGAAAAAATTATGAATCCATTCCCGGTAATTTCCGCCCGCTTCCCGGCCGCACGAATATCGTTGTCACCCGATCGGAAAAATATTCTGCACCCGGCGCTGTGGTCGTTCATTCATTCGAAGAAGCCGTTGCAAAAGCAAATACGCTTCATGAGACCGAACTTTTTGTCATTGGCGGAGGAGAAATTTACAAGCACGCGCTGCCGCTTACAGATGTGATATGGCTTACGCGCGTGCATCACACATTCCCTGATGCGCACACGTTCATTCCCGCGCTCGACTTTTCGCAATGGAAAGAAACCTGGAGAGAAGAAAAAAAGGCCGATGAAAAACATGCCTGGGATTACACATTCATCCGCTATGAAAGAAAACGGTAAGTTGAGTATCTTCGGGTAACAAAAAATAAATTGAAATGAAAAAATTAGCCATCACTTCTGCTGCGGTATTCATCGCACTCATTGGATTCATTGTTATCCTCTGGCTCATTCCATGCAATGGAAAATGCTGTCGCTGGAAAAATAATTGCCAGATGGAAATGAAAGATGGAAAATGCGGCGATAATGACCACTGCCGGCAGATCGTTACCGAAACGTGCGATTCAAACGGGAATATTCACAAAGAAGTGCGCATCATTGTGGGTGATGATGATGACGGATGCCCGATGATGAACGGCGGAAATTCATGCGATAAAGACAACGGAGGATGCAGCATGAAAGGGAATTCCTGCCCTATGCCCGTCCGTCCGGATTGCCAGGGCGGGGGAAACGGAAATTGTAAAATGGATAAGGACGGTGGATGCGGAATGCAGATGATGAATGGCTGCTGCTGCTGTTGCTGCAGGATGATGATGATGAATTGCAATGGTGGAAGTTGTAAAGGCGATAGCGCGTCCTGTAAAAAAGATTCAGTAGATAAACACATCAAGATCCGGAAAAAGATGTGATCCATCCCGGGGGAAAAGAAATCCTCCCTTGTCGTTCGAACCGGCAAGGGAGGATTTTTTTATTCCCGAGGTTGTGTTTTATTACAACTGTCTCAGGTTGGTCGAATGCTTGGTGAATTCAGAATTCGTTTTTGCTATACCGATCACCCCTCCGGTCCATCCGCTTCCGGCTTTTGACCATTCGATCACCACATTTTCCCCGCTCGGCTGCAAGGCAAAATCGAAGGTGTAGCGTTTTACAAATGCACCAAAGAGTACACGCATCACCTGGTTGCCCACTCCATAAGTTCCGCGATAGACATCGCCTTTTTCGAGGCGATAACCGTGTGCCGCCATATAAGCAGAAAAGGACTGCGCCACTTTTTCAGGAGTAGTGGTTCCATAAGTGAAATAGTGTTTTCCATTAGCTTCCTGGAAATTCACAAGAGTATGATTAGCCATAGTTGTAGGATTAGATTTAGACTAAAGTAGAAAAGGAAACCGTAATTGCAAAAAAATAATTATTTGAATCCTGAACTTCGAATTTTTTACCGCATCCCCTTGTCATTCACACGAACGCGTTCCCTGAAAACAAAAAGAAGTGAATGGTACATTTCCATGAAATTGGTGGAACTCGCCGCATGGAGAATGATGCGCATTTTTCCTCCGGCAGGTGTGAGTACGATCTGGTGCCTCGCTTCCCCACTCAGCCTGCCGGAAATGGTGATCGGGGTCATGTTCATATTCGCCGTGATGTCGATGATATCGTTGAAAGAATAATTGATGGTTCTGCCCATGTAATATTCCACGCGGATCCCATTCTGGTGCAGAGTTACTTTTTTAAAAATAAGAATGGATAATCCGCCAACAACGACAAAGAACCAACCGGCAATTTTCATTCCGAGAAGGAGTAAATAGAAATGCGAATTAAAATGAAAGAAGAGCGGAGCCACCAGCATACAAATGCCTACGATGGTCAGTAGGATCACGCTGATGATCGTTTTGGTTTTGATATCACAGGAAACCTCCTTCATGAAAAAACTAAGCAACTCTCAGTTTTTCGATCCGCGCTTTGCTCAGTTTTTCTTTTGCGTAGGAAAGTGTGATGTGCAAACGTTTTGTTCCGGGATCAGAAGGAATATCATACATCGCATCGATCATCACTGCTTCACAAATAGAACGCAATCCTCTTGCACCGAGTTTGTATTCCATTGCTTTCTCAACGATGTGATCAAACACATCATCGTCGAAGGAAAGTTTCACATTATCCATTTCGAACAAACGGATGTATTGTTTGGTCAGCGCATTTTTCGGTTCAGTAAGAATTCTGCGCAACGCATCCTGGTCGAGCGGATCGAGGTGAGTGAGTACGGGAAGCCGGCCGATCAATTCAGGAATGAGTCCGAAAGATTTCAGATCCTGCGGAACAATGTATTGCAATAAATTATCTTTATCCACCTGCTGGCGTTCTTCGCCCGAAGCGTAGCCGATGGTTTGCGTTTGAATTCTTCTCGCGATCTTTTTATCGATGCCGTCGAATGCGCCACCGCAGATGAAAAGAATATTTCTCGTATTCACCTGTATCATTTTCTGCTCGGGATGTTTTCTTCCGCCTTGTGGTGGAACATTCACCACGCTTCCTTCGAGCATTTTCAATAATGCCTGCTGCACACCTTCACCGGAAACATCGCGGGTAATGGAAGGATTATCACTCTTACGTGCGATCTTATCGATCTCATCAATGAAAACTATTCCGCGTTCTGCAGCATTCACGTCGTAATCGGCAGCCTGCAATAAACGAACGAGGATGCTTTCCACATCTTCTCCTACATAACCGGCTTCAGTAAGCACCGTTGCATCAGCAATGCAGAATGGAACGTTGAGCAATTTCGCGATCGTGCGCGCGAGTAAAGTTTTTCCTGTTCCTGTTTCTCCGACCAGAACAATATTTGATTTTTCTATATCGATCTCTTCGGTATTTTTCTTTCCCGGTTTTTGCGCAATGCGTTTGTAATGATTGTAAACTGCAACAGACAAAACTTTCTTCGCCTGTTCCTGCCCGATCACATAATCATCCAACTGACGTTTGATCTCGATCGGTTTCAACAAAGTGAGTGCGGAAGAAATGGCCTGCGTTTTTCTCGAATCCTGTTCTTCCTTCACAATTTTGTAAGCCTGGTGAATGCACTGATCGCAAATATGCCCTTGTATTCCTGCGATCAGCACGAGCGTATCCTGTTTATCTCTTCCGCAGAAGGAACAATGTATCTGTGATTCTTTATTGGCCATTGGGTAATTGCTTAATGTGAAAAGCACCCGTTATGATCATGGATGCTTTTCAAAGTTACGAAATTGAATGGTCTCTTTTCTTACTTGTCCTTGCGAACAAGGATCTCGTCGATCATACCGTACTCTTTTGATTCCTGAGCGGTCATCCAGTAATCGCGGTCACTGTCGGCCCACACTTTGTCGTACGTCTGTCCGCTGTGTTTGGCAATGATCTCGTACAATTCTTTTTTCAGTTTCATGATCTCGCGCGCAGTGATCTCGATGTCGGAAGCTTGTCCTTCTGCACCACCAAGCGGCTGATGGATCATAACGCGCGCGTGTGTGAGCGCAGTACGTTTTCCTTTTTCACCCGCGCACATGAGCACTGCGCCCATAGATGCGGCCATGCCCGTGCAAATAGTTGCAACATCAGGTTGAACGATCTGCATCGTGTCATAGATTCCAAGTCCTGCATAAACGGATCCTCCCGGTGAATTGAGATAAATCTGAATATCTTTCTTCGCATCTACTGATTCGAGAAAGAGCAGTTGCGCCTGAACAATATTTGCTACCTGGTCATTAATGCCTGTGCCGAGAAAGATGATGCGGTCCATCATCAAACGGGAGAAGACGTCCATCTGCGCAACATTCAACTGACGTTCCTCAATGATGTAAGGCGTGACTGACATTCTTGTGCCGATAGCGGAAGTATATTGATCCAGTGTAAGGCTGTTGATGCCCTGATGCTTCACAGCATATTTTCGGAATTCATTCTGGTCGAACATAAAATTATTTTTGGTTATGAATTTATTCTGTCAATTAAAATGCCACTGTGAATTTAGTGACAGTCTGGCATTATTTGCCAAGAAATTCTTCGTATGCCATTTCTTTTTTATTGATCGTGCATTTAGTGCGGTAGAGCAGCATCAGTTTCTGCGCATATAATTCCTCGAAGATTTTTTTTGCTTCGTCTTCTTTCGACAGCACACGTTTTGCCGTATCATTTAATTCTTCGTCCGACACTTCTTCCGGTTTGCGCCCGTACTTCGCATAATTGGCACGCAAAATATTTTTTACGTGTTCAGTTGCTTCTTCAGCAGTGACGCCGATATTATTTTCTTTGATCAGTTTATTCTCGATGAGTTGCCAGCGAAGTTGACGTGCGTAAACAGGATATTCATGATCCACCTGATCGGCAGTCACCGGTTTTTCATTGGCGGCAATGAGCCAGCGCTTGAGAAAAGCATCCGGCAGTGTGAGATTTGTTTTGTTGAGCAATTCATTGGTGATCTCATTCAGCAAACGTTGTTCGCAATCGCGTGAAAACATGTGGCTGAGTTCAACACGGATCTTATCGCGGAATTGTTCCGTGCTTGTAACTTCTCCAGGCCCATATAATTTGTCGAATAATTCCGCGTTGAGTTCTGCAGGAACAAGATGACTGATCGTTTTCACCGTGAAGCGGAACATAGATGAAAGTCCTTCGGCTTTTTGCTGTTCGATACCGAGTTTTGATGCAAGATCTTTCGGGTTGTCGGAAAGATCTTTCGCTTCGAGATCGAATTTATCTTCTGCTTTTGCACCGATGATCTGCTGATGTGCCGGCTTTGCGGGTTTGTCGAGGAATAAGGTGATCGATTTGAAAATTCCTCCTGCGAGAATTTCTCCGTTGCTGTCGAGTTCCACTGCATCGCCATACATCAGGTCTCCTTCACCAACAATTTCTGCAGGTTCAATTTTTCCGTAACGCCGGGCCATATCACTCACATATCCATCCACCAGTTTATCATCAATCTTCACCACCGGTTCGTTGAACGTGAGGGATGAATTCAGTTCAAGATTGAATTGAGGAGCAAGCGCCATATCAAAACGAAATTCAAATTCCTGCTGGTGCTCGATGTCGATATGATCGTTCTCTTCTTTCGGCAAAGGGTTTCCCAAAACTTCGATCTGGTTTTCTTTAATGTATTTGTAAAGAGAATCGGAAAGAATACGATTCAGTTCTTCAGCGAGAACCGATTTGCCGTACATTTTTTTTACGAGTGATGCAGGAACTTTTCCCGGACGGAATCCCGGAACGTTCGCGCGTTTCTGGTAAGTTTTCAATGCCTTGTCCACTTTCTCGCTGTAATCTGCAGGGCCGAGTTTGACTTTTACAACCGCATTAAGGTCATCGATGAGTTCTTTGGTAATATCCATTGTTCAGGAATGAGAATGATTTATTAATAGGATAATTGAAAGGGATGCAAAGATAGTTATTTTCAATAGTGAAGCAGGTTTGACAAAATACCAATTGAAGGATGAATGCGACCACTTAGCGTTTCCACTGTTCCTGTTGTGCAATGAAATAAGGCGCGGGGGCGATGCGCACTAAATTTGCGTTTTAATAGAAGGATCTTCTCCCCTTTGAAAGATCCAATGCTGATGGCGAAAGAAATTTTATTGCAATCGATGCTGCTCACTTACGGAGAGGACGGAATTCTGCGTATGAAAATTCATGAGAATTCAGTGATCGATCTGCGGCAGTCGAAGCTGATGAATGAAAGTATGATGCGGCTCGCTGAGAAAAAAAAATTCCCGGTATTGATTGATGCAAGGACAAATTACACTTGGGAAAAAGATGCGCAGGAATATATTGCCACAAATTCTTCATTCCGAATCGCAACAGCAGTTTTGATTACGAATCCAGTTGTCCGTATGCTTTCGAATGCTTACGTGAGCATGTTCAAACCTTCTTACCCGGTAAAACAATTTTCGGATGAAGCGGAAGCCATTCAATGGCTTAAAGAAATGATGAGTAAGAAATAGAGACTATTTCAGATTTGAAATTTGAGATTATTCCCCTCCGCTGTTCTCTTCCTGCTGTATGATCGCTTTCTTTTTCAACTGATCATTTCCCTGCCCGAAAATCCACGAGAGCGTAAACATTCCGATCCGCGATTCTTTTTGTTTCCACCCGGTGAAATCATAGCCGGTGTTATAACTTTTTATGTTCATTCTTTTGGTGTTGAAAATATCGGCCACGTTCAGTGTTATGGACATTCTTCCTTTGAAAAAATCCTGGCGCATTCCGAGATCAATTCCGCCCGGCATCTGGAATGAACCCAGCGGTTGTTTCATGGGCGATCCGTAATTTCCGTTTAACTGCGCCGCCATATCCTTTGTGATCTTCCACGACAAAGAAATTTTTCCGTTCCATCCGAAATAGGCGGTTTGTAATCCTGCTTCAATATTTTCTCCGTTAATGTGGCTTTCATATCCGCTGGCAGAAAGCATCGCATTAATTTTTTTACCGATCGAAGAACGGATCACGAGGTCCATGCCTACATTGTCTGAACTGCTGAAATTTCTTGGTTTCACTTCTCCTTTTCCCGTGAGTGTGTCGAATATTCTCGACCAGGAGATCATGTTATCCGTGTGCCGGTAATAACCCGTGGCGCTCACAGAAAAAATTTCCCATGATTTTGAAAATTCTGTTTCTACTGAATGAATGAATTCAGGTTTCAGGTACGGATTTCCGGTTCGCACCATAATGGAATCGCTGTAATCAATATAGGGATTGATCTGCTGGTTATTCGGGCGATTCAATCTTCTGCTGTACGAGACACGGAATTGTTCGCCGGTTTTAATATCAAAAACAATATTTGCACTGGGGAAAAAGGAGAGATAAGGATTATGAAAATTAATTCCAGTGCTTTCAGAAGCGCCATGCAAATCGGTGTATTCCGTGCGCGCACCTGCCTGGTACGTGATGCGGTGCACGCGCTCCGTGTATTGAGCGTACGCGGCGTACACGCTCTCGTCGAAAATAAAATGATCGGAGAAGCGCGGATCGAGGTTGTAAATATTATTTCCGAAATCGTAAAGATCTCCTTCCTGCAGGGAATTGTTTCGCCGGAGCGAATATTTCAAGCCTGCGTCGAGATGAACGCTGTCGTTGATGGCGTTGGAATAATCGGCCTGTGCAATGGAAGAAATAAAATCTGTTGTTCCGTTATTTTTCTCGTACGGCGGATTTTCAAATCCGTAAAAATCATTCTGGAAAGCGCCGGACTGTTGTTTTTCATTGGAAGAAAAACTTCCGAGTACATTCAGCGTTTGTTTTTTCCCTTTGAAAATGTGTTTGTAATCTGCGCTTGCATCTGCTGTTCCTGTTTTTTCATTCGTCCATGTGTTGCGTTGAAAACCGGAGAAGGGTTGCTGATTTTTATCCATGAAGGAATACATCGTGCTGTCATTCTTTTTTTCCGTCTTCATGGTGTATGCGCCGGAAATGCTGAGCGTATTATTTTCATTCAAATAAAAATCGGCGCCGATCTTCCCGTTGTGAAATGCAGACCGGTTCATGCTGCCGCCATTGTATTGATAAAAATAATCGGTGTCTGAAGTGAAGGTGTGCTGCGATCCATAACTCTTTCCCCATTTCTCCTCGTAACGGTAATTATAATTCGCATAAAAATTAATTTTATCGGTACGGTCACTTACTGCCACACTTCCATTGTATTTATTGTTCGTTCCGGCCCCGGCAGTTGCATTTCCATTCCATCCTTTTCCACTTCCTTTTTTTGTAACGATGTTGATGATGCCCCCCATTCCCTGCGCATCGTATTTCGAAGAAGGATTCGTGATCACTTCGATGCGTTCGATCATGTTGGCCGGTATCTGTTGCAAAGCCGCCTGCCTGTCCTCGCCTGTTATTCCTGATGGTTTTCCGTCGATGAGAACAGTGACATTGGCGGAGCCGTGCAGACTGATGTTGCCATCGTTGTCCACAGTGACTGATGGAACATTCTGCAGAACATCTGTTGCTGTTCCCCCGGTAGCCGTGAGATTCTTGCCCACTTCATATACTTTTTTGTCAGCATCACTCGAGTAATCCGATTTTTCGTCGGAGATGACCACCGTACTCATCATCTTTTTATCAGCAGTGAGTTTGATCTTCCCGAGGTCAACGGAGGAAGAATCGCCGGTAACGGAAAAAGAGTGTGAATTGAATTCGGTGTAACCGGAGAGATCACATCGCAGAAAATATTTTCCTTCCTCAATATTTTCAAAAAGAAAATTTCCATTCACATCGGAACTTCCGCCCGCTTTTGCAGTTGAATCTTTTACCCGGAGCAACACCACGGTTACAAATTGTAAATGATCTGATCCGGAACTGTCGGTTAGGGTGCCGCTTACTTTTCCATGAATAATATTCTGGGCACTGATCTCATTCTGCAATGGAATAAAATAAATGAAAGCAAGGAAAAGAATATTCCGGAAATAATGCATGACGCCTGCAAAAATAGGTAGTCATCAACCATTAAAATTGGAAGCGATAAAATAAAATGAATAAGGAATGGTAATTTCTGTTAATGAATCCGGGACTCAATTCATCCGGTGAGTAACAGCAAGTTCAAAACGCGGGATCTCCACTTCAAAAAGCCCGTCATCAGAAATGCGCACGAAAGTGTAAATGCCATACATACTGCCAATCTCTGAATTCAGGTTGCATGCCGATTCATATTCGTAAAATTCGCCGGGTTTGAGAATCGGTTGTTGTCCTACAACACCTTCGCCTTCCACTTCATTTTTTTCGGCGGTAGCATCGAAAATATACCAATGACGCCGCAGCAGTTGCACCGTTTGATTACTATTATTTTCTATGCGGATGCGATAGGAAAAATAATAGTTATTCATCTCAGGCCTTGAATACAAATCCTGGTATGAACTCTGAGCGCTTATTCTTATTCCGTGGGTGACGCAGGTTGCCATCTGCATAACGATTTGGTTTCACAATGTTATAATGGGTATTTGTAAAAAGCAAGACCACTTTTACAACTGGCGGCTTTATTGTGACAAACAAAGTGAAATTGTTGATAAAAAGAGCAGTAAGAAGAAGAAAAGCGGATCTACATGCGGGTATTCACTGTTCTTAATCCGACGAGTTCGTCTATCCAAGATCCCTGCCTCCGGTAATAAACCAGCACGGTATAATCATTTTCGGTTTCCTGGTGCATGCCTTCCACGAATGATTCATCTGGAACAGGGTCGTTATCGCGGAGCAGAACATATTCGTAATTATAATAGCCCTGCTTCAGGTACAAAGTTGCTTCATATCCTTTTAAAGTATAGTTATACGTGAGCCGCGATTCCGGTTTACATTGCCAGTTAGTGAGTGCGCCGAAAAGATAAATGTTACCATCCGAGACGGGGAGATCCCAAGGAAGGAAAAAATGGATGTAGCAATATTCTGCATCCACATCGTTCGTTCCTCCATCCTGCGTTTTGATCAGGAATTTTCCATCAATGTCATTGCTGTTCACATAACGTTTGTAAGTTCTTCGCTCGTCGGGAAGAAGCCATACCTGGTAGGCGTTGTTGCTGTCGCGTTCAATGCTCTGGATCCTTTCCGTCTGTAATCTCAATGTTCGGGTGTCGAACCAGCGGAATTCACTTCCCCCGCGGAAAACATTGACATCTTCATAATCATAAACTAATTGCTGATCTTTCACAAATTGAGGTTGGAGATCTTTAACAGCATTGCTCCAGTTGTAATTCTGGAGGATCACAGGTGAAAGCTCAGCGTAAGGATTAGAAATTTCTGCCGAATTATAATTGATATTGAAATCTACTTCCTGTTTGAAGTTTCTGTCGGCAACTATAGTTGCTGCATGAACGGTTTCATCAATTGAAACTTTCTGATCGAGGATCATGAAGCGGCAGGTGATCACGATCTTGTCCTCGTCATTGTCAGAAAAAACTTTCAGGATGTAATTTCCTGATTTAAGCAGGTTCACACCATCGCCCGGGAACGCAAGCGAATAATGCGTGTATCTCTGTATAGTTGCGCGAGAAAAACGATAATCGTGAATGGGATTTGTTGTAAATCCATCGAGGTATTCCGAGACGAGAATATTACTCGGTTCCCATTTGGCAGTGCAATGAATGAAAGTGAAATAATAATCCTTGTAATCGCCATCAAGATCATCGAAGCTCAGGTAGAGTTTATCATCGGTATTCAATTTAATGATAGCAGGCGCCAGGATCTGCGGATCGGGACTCAACTGCACCGATTTGATATTCTTCACATACACACGGTCATCATAATGCAATGTACGATCGGAATAATAATCAGGAATAGAATCGGGGGCAGCGAAAACTTTTGTACCGGCGATGAAAAATGCGACCAGAGAAAATGTACAATTTACAATGTACAATTTACAATTTAAGATCCGGTACCTCCGGAATGTGGTCAGCATTTTCATTTTGGATTATTCAAATTGTAAATTGCACATCATAAATCGTACATCAAACGCCATGCCTCATTGCAACGGAAGTAAATGCCCGGTGGAAGTTTCAGAATTCTGAATAGTAGAAGGTGCGCCTTTATAATAGACATTACCGGTTCCGTCTATATTTGAGATCAGCAGGCCGGAAGGATCGACGGTGATCTTACCGGTTGTGTTAGTATACAACCATGTGTAACCATTGGTGCATTCATCTGTGATCGTGAATCCTGTACCGATAGAATAAATGATGACCTCTCCGCATGCGCCCGTTAGCGTGATGTCGCCTGCGCCGTGCTGGTGTGTGAATACAGTTCCATAACCCATTTCAAAATTAATGTCGCCCGAACTCTGCAACTGAAGATCGATCGAGTCATTGGTGCATGGATTACTATTCGACATCGTTCCTGTTCCACGGTAAGTCAATCGGTAAAACTGGTTTCGTTTGTAATGGATATAAACGTTAATGGGAATATCATACCGGCGCATGAAATTGCACGTATTTTCATTGGTAATGTGAAGTTCATCGCCGTTCATTTCGGTTTTTATGAGTTTGATCAGGTGTTTGCCGGCCTCCACCGAAACGCGCTGAAAAGTATCTTCAAGAAATATCACATTGATGTTATTCTCTACCAAGACGCTTTTGAAAATAGGAAGTTGCCTTTCTTCGGTCACAATCTCCCCGGTTCCTTTGAAACAATCGCAGTCGTTCTCCTTTTTGCAATTCCAGGAGAAAAGCAAAAGAGGAAGAAGGTATGCGAATTGTTTTTTCATTTTCAGAATCTCCATCCCGCCCCGAATTCCCAGTATTCGGCCACTGCAAAATGTGTTTTCAGAGAGAAATTAATTACCAGGTGATCCGTTACAAGATAACGTACGCCAAAGCGGCTGTAGATTGGCCCGTTTCCTTTGTAGCGGGAATAAATATAAGTACCGATTTCGAACGGACATGAAATTCTTCCGAGTACAAGTTCATACACACCTTTCACTCCCGGTTGCAAAGCTCCCGCTGCATTCACAGAAATTCCTTCATCACCCAATCTCTTCTGTATCGCCTGACTGTACATGAGATCGAATCCGAAACCAAATCTTGTTTTTCTCCCGGTTTGTTTGATCATACAGGCCTGTAAAGCTGAAACACCATAACGATTTCCACCGGGAGGATCCACGTCGTTCATTCCGAGAATTAAAAGTGTATTCAAATGCCACGAATGATCGGCGAGGATTTTTTTTATCGCCGGCACTCCCATGTCTTCCACATCATTCTCCATGTTATGATTCCTGCAATAATCTTTCTGAATGCAAATGGAATGAAAATACCCGATCGAAAGAAGAGGAATATTAAAACCGAGATTTGGTTTTGTCACTGCCCCATTGGAGAAATGCGTGAGGCCGATCCCGAATTCCATTCGATCGTTTTCGTCAATGCACCACATGCCATTCAAACGCAAACTGAAACAGGTATTCAAGTGAGAACCAATGACAATATTCTTGTGATTGTCGAGGGGCTCAAATTTTTTGGTCAGCCAGCCAAGTCCCCATCCATAGCGCATAGATAATTTCAGACGGCGTTCTCTTTTTCCCAGTGGAAAATTCACGAACGGATACAGTCCGATGGCAGTTCCGGTCTGATCCGGATTTCCAAGCGGAATGATGTGCAGGGCCAATCCGCATGTAGGATAATGATAAGGATCGTGCCATGCTTTATTTCCCGCCGTTGTTTTAAAAAGATCGATCTCTCCCGCTACAATATGTTTTTTCACGAGAAGGCCCATATCGGCGTGATGCGTCCAGATGAATCCATAATGAAAACTTCCGCCGAGAAAATAGCGGACATCTGCAGGAGCGGAAATAGTATCGTGTTGCGCGCGTGCACATGCGAATGAAAAAAATCCCATCAATAAAGCAATTGTTTTTCTCATTTTTCCGGATGGTAAATTTAAGATTAAGCCGGCAACAAATCAACGGGAGTTAACTTCGTACCTTCGTTAAAATGATTTTATGATGAGTTCTACAGAAGAAAAAAAAGCAGCATTCGAGCGGATGCTTATTATCATGGACGAATTGCGTGCACAATGCCCGTGGGATAAAAAACAGACCATGGAGAGTCTCCGCCATCTAACGATCGAAGAGATGTATGAACTGGCCGATGCGATCCTTGAAAAAAATACTACAGGAATAAAAAAAGAGCTGGGAGATGTTTTACTGCACATTATTTTTTACGCCAAGATCGCCAGCGAAACAAATGAATTTGACATTGCTGATGTGATCCATGCGGAATGTGATAAACTGGTGAACCGGCATCCGCATATTTATGGCGATGTGAAAGTGGAAAATGAACAACAGGTAAAAGAAAACTGGGAAAAAATAAAATTGAAAGAGAAAGACAGTATGACCGGCGATGGATTTCGTTCCGTGCTCGCGGGTGTTCCTGTGTCACTGCCCGCGATCGTGAAAGCGTGGCGCATGCAGGAGAAGGCGCGTGCGGTAGGTTTCGATTGGGAAAAACCGGAACACGTGTGGAATAAAGTGGAAGAGGAGTTGTGTGAACTGAAAACGGAGGTGGAAAAGAAAAGTTCACTGGAAAAAGTAGAAGAAGAATTCGGCGATACACTTTTTGCACTGATCAATTATGCGCGTTTCATTGGCGTTAATCCCGAAGACGCGCTGGAAAAAACCAATAAGAAATTCATAAAACGATTTCAATTTCTCGAAAAGGAATCACAAAAAGACGGAAAAAAACTGGGGCAGATGTCACTCGCTGAAATGGATGAATACTGGAACCGGGCAAAAAACGCCTGATTTACCTGTTTCCCCGGTATTTGAGGGGGTAATTAACAATGATATAGCTTGGTTTTTTCGAATTTTGTTTTATCTTTAATTCGGCAAATAAATGAGATTCCAAACCCTGGAATTCCTTCTTCTTGAAAAAATAAATACATGCGGAAAGTGAAATCTACTTTTCTAAAATGTTTTGCAATCGTATTTTTCCTGTTTATAGGAAAGGCGGATAAATTATTCGCTCAGAATACGATCAATGCCGGGCCGGATGATACCATCTGTGCGCCTGGTTGTGCAACATTAACTGCAACTGTTTCCACCACTGTGGGAATTACCGGTACTGCGCTCACATTGAGCGACGACTGGTATTCAGGAGTAATTCCTCTCGGTTTTAATTTTACTTTTTTCGGAAATACCTATAGCCAGATCGTAGTGGGTTCGAATAACATGGTCACCTTCGATCTTGCTGCTGCAAATACTTACGATCCGTGGCCTATCAGCGCTGCTATTCCTACTAATGCAGATCCGATGAATTCCATTATGTGCCCATGGGAAGATCTTCTTCCTCCGGCGGGCGGAACAGAAATCTATGCAACTATTGGCACTGCTCCCAACAGGATATTTGTTGTTTCTTATTGTTCAACTCCAATGTATTCCTGTACCAATCTTTTGTACACCGGAAGTATTTTGCTTTATGAAACCTCCAATATTATTGAAACGCATATTGCAAATAAATATACTTGCCCGTGGAATGGAAGTTACGCTATTCATGGAATTCAGAATTCCACAGGAACCACTGCATTTGTAGTTCCAGGTAGAAATTATCCTTCAGTATGGACTACAAGCAATGAAGGATACCGGTTCACTCCAACAGGACCGAACACCTATACAATAGCTTTGATTCCTTATGCTCCGATTATTTTAAATTCTCCTGCTACCGCAGTAAGTTGGTATAACGGAAATCAATTAGTCGGAACCGGAACTACTGTTTCTGTTTGCCCGACAACAACAACACAGTATGTTGCAACCTTGGGAAGTTGTGCAGGCGCTGCTTATGACACTGTAAATGTTGTGGTGAATAGTCTGATCGTGAATGCTGGTGTTGATGATACAATTTGTCCAGGTGCTCCTGTGCAACTCAATGCGACAAGTGCGAGCAGTGTCACTACCTGGTCGTGGTCACCAACTACTGCATTGAGTAATCCGAATATTGCTAATCCTGTTGCTTCGCCAACGGTAACTACCACCTATACTGTAACGGGCACCATGGGAACGTGTACCTCGTCGGATGATGTGACGATCGTTGTTTCGAATAGCATGACCTATACTTCATCGCAAACCAATCTGACTTGTAATAATAATTGCAATGGAACTGCAACAATAAATGTCACAAGTGCCAATGGACCGTTCACTTATTTATGGTCACCATCAGGTGGAACCGGTGCAACAGCTTCCAACCTTTGTGCGGGAACTTATACTTGTAATGTCAGCGCAACTTCCGGTTGTAATGCCACGCAAACTTTTACAATAACGCAACCCTCGGCTGTCGCCGCACCCGCAACAATGACAAGTGTTTTATGCAATGGCGGAAGTACCGGGACTGCCAGCGTAGTCGCCTCCGGGGGGACGCCGGGTTACACATATCAATGGGCACCGAGTGGTGGCACAGGATCGACTGCCAATAATCTGAACGCAGGAACTTATACTTGTATCATTACTGATGCGAATGGTTGTATCGGCACTTCAACGATCAACGTTACTCAACCTGCGCCATTGTCTACTGTTGTCACTGCAGCGCCGCCGGCTGCTTGTTCCGGACTTCCGGTTACATTAACCGCAACTACAACTGGAGGAACTTCCGCTTATACCACAACGTGGTCACCTGGTGTTTTACCTTCCGGAACACCGATCACGATCAATCCTCTTGCTACAACTACCTATACTGCATCAATAGTTGATGCGAATGGATGTACGAATTCATCAACAGTGCTGGTTACTGTTAGTCCTCCTCCTACAGTTGCATTCACCAGTGATACGAATGCTAATTGCGTTCCGGCATGCATTAATTTTTCCGATGCTTCTTCTATTGCTCCGCCATTTTCTTTAACCGGATGGAGTTGGTCATTTGGTGATGGAGGCGCTTCCAGTTCTTCTGCACCTAATCATTGTTATATTTCTGCTGGTAATTACAATGTGACTCTCATAGTTTGGTCGTCGGCCGGCTGTGTTGATTCACTCACATTAAACAATTATATTTCTGTGAAGCCGAATCCGGTTGCTAATTTCGATTGGATTCCTGTTCCTATCATGGAAGAAGCACCAACGGCGTACTTCACCGATCTTTCAATCGGAAGTATCAACAACTGGTCATGGTTCTTTGGTGATACCGCAAGCGGAACTTCTACTTTGCAAAATCCTAGTTATGATTTTGGTTATGTAGGATGTCGAAACGTAATGCTCGTTGTAACTACAACAGATGGTTGTATTGATACAACTGTTCAGGACGTTTGTGTTATGCCCGATCCGGCTTTGTATGTACCAAATGCTTTTACTCCAAATGGAGACGGACATAATGATGTGTTCCTTCCTAAATCAAATTGGATCAATCCTGATCATTATCGCATGATGATTTTCGATCGATGGGGAAATCTTCTCTTTGAAACTACAGATATCAATAAAGGATGGGATGGAAAAGTACAGGGACATTCCGATCTTTGTCAGGAAGACACTTACGTTTACAAGATCACTGCAACAGACACAGAAGGCAAACAGTATCGTCTCATTGGTGGAGTAAGCCTGATCAAGTAAAAAATTTTCTGATCAGATTTTATTCACGTTCATCACTGTTGCTTCTCCGCTGATTACAAGTTCATTTGTTTTTAGATCTGCAATATTCGTTTCTACAATTGCGCGGTGTTTTTCTTTGTTCACTTCTTTCACCATCATGCGCACTTCATAATCCGTGTCAACGAACATCGGGCGCATGAATGACATCGATTGTTTGAGATAGATCGTTCCTTCACCTGGAAATAACGTTCCGAAAACTTTTGAAAGAACACTTCCGCCGAGGAATCCGTGAATAATCGGACGTTTAAACATCGTTTTCGCTGCATAATCTGCATCGAGATGAACCGGATTTTTATCACCTGTTACTTCTGCAAATAATTCAACTTCTTTTTGAGTGAAACGGAAGGTGTGATTGAAATTAGTTCCCTGTTCTATCATCTTGTTTTGTTTTTGATGATGCGAAAATAGATTTTATCAAAACAACCGGAACAGAAATATTCTGATCATGAAAAGATTATTGTTTCGGAATCAGGAATAGGATCAAAAGCAGGTTTTATCCACGAACAAGTCTGTTTCACCGACCAACAATAATATTTTGACCACTAATAGGAAGAGACCATAAAAAAACATACCTTTGCACCCTCAAATTCGGAAATAAAGCATAAATCATTTATAAACACAGTATTAGAACGCAAAAACAATGGAAAACAACAACTTCTTCGATGCCTGGTTGGAAACCCAGAAACAGTTGATGAACAACTGGACAGAAAGCAACAAAAAACTTCAGGATTCTGTGAAAACAGGATCTTCAATGAAAGAGGGCGCAACCATTTATCAGGAATGGCTGAATAAGCAAATGGAGATCACGAAGAATGCCAATGAAAATGCGTCGAAAACTTTTAAAACCGAATTCGAAAAAAATACGGAAGCTTTCAAAAACGGAAAATCATTCGACTCTTCAGAAGCGTATTCCAATTGGATGAAAGCACAGAAAGAGATCGCCGAAAAATCGTTCGATACTTTCCGCACATTCTCCCAACCTTATACTTCAAACAACCAGTTCGCAACCGAAACACTGAATAAAACTGCTGAATTCAACCAGCAGTGGTGGAATGCAAACCAGGACTGGACAAAAAAATCTTCCGAGATGTGGCAGCAATGGGTCACACCGTTCCAGAACTGGTCTGGCGGATTGAATGATTCGAATATGAAAGAAACATGGAATAACATGATGAACTATTCCGGTTCATTTGTGAAATTCTATGAACTCTGGTCACCGCTTTATAAAAATATGATGAGCAATACCTACAGCAATGAATGGATGAAAAATTCATTCAATGCTTCTGCCTTCAAAGACCTGATGGATAAAACCATTTCCTGGATATCTCCTGTGCAGACAAAAGATCTTTTCCAGCAATGGCAGAACTGGACAGAAGTAACTTCCAATTATTCCAAGCATGTTTTTGGTCAATTTGCAGGAAGTACTCCCGAGACTTTCAAAAATCTTTTTCCTTATCTCGCATTCGGAAATAATCCGGAGAATCCTTACAACAATATTTTCTCCATTTACCAACGCGCGCTTACTCCACTCGTGAAACTTTTCAATCCGGGAAAAGAAACTGAACTCAATGAAGATCTCGTTTCACTTGCTGAGAAAATGACTGTGTACGGACAAAAACTTACAGAACTCCAACAGTTCATGTATGCTACCGGGGCAAAGTCATGGGAAACCTACACACTCGAAAGTTTTGAAGAGGTGAAAAAAGGAACTGATCTTTCTGATTCGCAGGAAGCTTTCCGTAAATGGACAAACAAGAATGAAGAAGTTTTTCTTACGCTTTTCAAGAGTGATGAGTATTCAAAACTGCAGGGAGAACTGCTTGACCTCGGCCTTGAAATAAAACAGCACGGAGAAAAAATTGCAGAGATCCTTCTTCAACCACTTCCTGTTGTTCTGCGCAGCGAAGCCAATGAACTTTATACGACGATCTACGAACTCCGTAAACGCGTTCATGCACTCGAGAAACAGGCTGGCAGCGAAGAAACAGAATCGAAAGAAGTAAAATCTTCCAAGAAAAAAACTGCGACAGTATAAGTCCGGAGAACGGCGAGAGGAGTCCGGGGAAATATTCCGGATTTTTCTCTCAACTTCCAACTGAAATGGCGAACGAGAATCTTGTAAAACAAATCGCGGAGACCGGAACCAAACTGGTGAAAGGTTATGATAATCTTGTGAAGATCGACAAGGTGGAAGTTGCTACCACTCCGAAAGAACTTGTTTTCAAAGTCGATAAGATCAAATTGTACCGCTACAAGCGAGAGACTCCTGCGAAATTCAATACGCCGGTTATCGTATCGTACGCATTGGTGAATCGCCATGACATGCTCGATATTCAGCCCGACAGAAGTTTTGTAAAAAATCTCCTCGATCTTGGCCTGGATATTTACATGATCGATTGGGGATATCCTACGCAGGCCGATAAAGATGTGACGCTTGATGATTATGTGAATTGGTTCCTCGACGATATCGTTGATTTTGTGCGGAAGAATAATGAAGTGGAGAAAGTAAATCTCATGGGCATTTGCCAGGGAGGAACCCTCTCACTTATTTACACTTCGCTGCACACGGAGAAAATAAAAAATCTCGTTACGCTCGTTACTCCCGTCGATTTTTCTACCAATGAAGGATTGCTTTTCCGATGGTCTAAAAATATCAATTTCGATCGTCTCGTGGATTCTTATGGAACTGTTCCCGGTGAATTTCTCAATAACGGATTCTCGATGTTGAAACCGATGATGCGCGTGAATAAATACATGGGCATGGTCGACATCATGGAAGACAAAAATAAAATGCTGAATTTTCTTCGAATGGAAAAATGGATAAACGATTCTCCGAATCAATCCGGAGAATGTTTCCGCCAGTTCATGAAAGATCTTTACCAGGGAAATAAATTGTTTAAAGATGAATTGGTGATCGGCGGAAAAAAAATTTCACTTAAAAATATTACCATTCCGGTTCTGAATATTTATGCCGAAGAAGATCATTTGGTTCCTCCTTCGGCATCTATTCCGCTCAATGAAAAACTCGGAACGAAAGACAATGAATTATATAAATTTCCGGGTGGACATATCGGCGTTTTCGTTGGTACCCGCTCACAAAAAGAACTTGCACCTGCCGTAATTAAATTTCTCGGCTCGCGCGACTGACACTTGGCGGTAGTTAGGATACCGCTTAGTTTGATTACTTGTTTGTTTGGAAAACATCCCGGTTCTACCCATGAAGTCGGGATGTTTTATTTTACAGCGCGCATGCTCACGTGCGGGGAACGTATTGCGGATGGAGCGTGTTTTATCAAAAAAAAATAATAGCTTTTTATCCGCGATCCGTATATTAGCGTTCATTCGTAATCCGTTTCCCAATGTGGGCCACTCCTCATTATCTTAATATTTCTCCTGAAGATGAAATAGCATTTTACGATTCGGGAATTGTTAAATCTGATACGCAGGCGAATAAACCTGTTCTTGTTTTTGTACATGGATTGGGATTGAATGGAAAATTCTGGAATTATGCAGTGGAATACCTGCGGAATGATTTCCGTTGCATCGCCATCGATCTTCCCGGGCACGGTTGTTCAAGAAAATTCCGCGGCGATTTTTCTATGAATTTTTTTGCAGGAGTTGTGCGCGCGTTGATTGAAAAACTGAACCTGCAGGATGTAACACTCGCCGGACATTCGATGGGCGGACAGATCAGTATCGTTACTGCTTTGCAAATGCCGTCTGTGGTGCAGCGATTGGTTCTTATTTCTCCTGCGGGAATTGAAACTTTTTCTCCCGAAGAAAAAATGCATCTTGTGCAGGGCACTGAATTTTTTTATCGCGCTCCTATGGATGTTGCGCACGTGATGAGCATGTACGCACCACAGCTGGGCGCGCGTGCTGAACAGGTGAGCGAGCTTGCGCAGGAACATCTCGAACAACAGAAAGAAATGTTTTCGCAATTCAGTGAAACAATTATTTCCTGCGTGAAAGGAATGCTCAACGAACCCGTGATGAGTTTTCTTCCCCATCTTCATCAACCGGTTCTTGTGCTCTATGGGAAAAATGACCAGCTCATTCCCAATAGAATTCTTCATTCATCCATGAAAATTTCCGATATCGCGGAGATTGCAAAACAAAAGATCATTCATTCAAAAGTTGAACTCCTCGATGATTGCGGACATTATCTTCCATTCGAAAATCCACATTTGTTTTCGAAGAAAATAATCCCGTTTTACCTGTCCACGGAAAAATAAAAATAAAAAAACTCCGATTGATCTTCGGAGTTTCTGTGCGGACGGGGGGACTCGAACCCACACGTCTTTCGACACCAGATCCTAAGTCTGGCTCGGCTACCAGTTACGACACGTCCGCGTAATTTTAGTAAAGGTCAGCAATTAACTTTCTGCTGGCAAATAAAACAGAAATATTTCAATACATTTATTACAATGAAAAAAGTCATTGTAGTATTTTTATTTGCGCCACTTTCTACATTTTCTTTTTCCCAAAACGATTCAGCTCACATTGTACATAAAAGTTTTTTTGCGGGATATGTGCGCGCTGGAATGCAACAAATGAATTTTTATGATCTGCGGCAATATGGTTACCTGTTAAATCAGCCGCCGGATTTTTCCATAAAAGAAGAAGTAGGTTTTTTAGCGGGGCGAAGGGATAAATTATTGTTTTCGGCGTACATGGGAATTTCCGACATTTTTGTTTTTTCATTGAACAAACAGAAGAAAGGAAATTATGATAATTACACGGTCCGTTCGGGTGGCGATTATGGCTATTGGGGAGCGTCGCTGTATTACAATGTTCAGGGCAAAGCGAATCTGAAAGGTTTTCGCGGAATTTATCCTGTTGCCGGAATTCAATTTGTAAAATCAACCATCTATTCCAAAGCCAGCGGAAAAGGAATAGTGAATGCAGATACTACTTTTTATCTCGAATATGGAAATGTAAAAAGCACGCTGATCAATGTGGGCGGAATGCTTGAACTTCCTAAACTTCTCAGGGGGCCGAAATTCAAATTCGATTGCATACCCGCCACCATTTCTTTCGGATATACTTTTCAGTTCCACGATCCGCAATGGACTTATTCAACTCCTCCTTCCAATACGAGCGATCCAAGAAAAGTGAACCAGGGCGGATTTTATTTTATGATCGGTTATAACATCTGGTTCTCCAAAGGTGGATTTAGTCCGGCGAAATAAAAAAACTTCCGATCCTGGCACTCCTATTTTATTTTCTCTTCACTTATTCAATAGAAGCAACACTTGTTCAAACAGGTCCGATTACCAATGAATATTTGCGAATTTTATTAAAGCAAATAATTCTGGAATGAAAAATATATTTTTCTTCGGATTTTTATTTTCTGTGAATAATATTCATGCACAATCTCCTTTCAACTACGGGCAGAATAAAAAAGTTTATTTCATTTCCGATTCATTACGCCGCGCATTTGAAATTGATTCGATCGTGGAAATTGATCAGCAACCGGCAAAGCATACAGGAGGAATGGAACAGTATTGGGATATTACAATAGAGTCATTCACCGATGAAACTATTGGTTACGATTGGTACATTATCAAGGACAGCAATTTTGTTTTTAATTATGATAGCATTTTAACAAAAGCAATACTTATCAACGGCGATTATTACGATATCAGCAGCGGAAATTTCAACGGAAACCAGGGAGGAGGCCAGGGATCTTTTGCGAATACTACCGTGGATGACAGGAACGATTCTTTTTCATTGACAGAAACGGATATTTCCTGCCACCTGTGCGAACAACCTCCGACTGAATATGCAAAAAATGTTTTCGACAATGATGGAAAATTAATTTACTCTGTTCTCATTCCTCTTGATGATAGTGTTTATTCGGAAGATGGCAATTCACTTGTTCCATACACCGATTATTTAGATGAGCGATACAAGAATTCAGGAATGACGGAATTGCAGATCGACAGCATACGGCGCAGAGAAGGCAATCGTTCAATATTTGTAAACGACACCATCTTTTATCATTACGATCAGAATGGCCATTACATCGGCGAAGGGAAACAGGTTTATCCTTACCCGGTAGATCCTAAAATATTTTTTGGCTATTACCGCCCCCTTAAAAAACAAAAAGAATTTCACCAGTATTACATCGGAAAAATATCGATGGAAAAATCGAGACGCATTTTGCAGGCCATAGTGGAGCGACTACGGCCAAGAAATGCAACCCCGCCTGCTAAAGGAAAATGGGTCGTGCGTGGGCGGGCAGGGAAGGATGAACAAAAATGGCGCATAACAAAACAGAAGGATGAAATTTTAACAGCCTCTAAAATCGGAAATAATATTTCCCCGGTTTCAGATCCGGCAAATGCCTGACGGAATTTTTTCTCAAAATTATTTTACATCGCAACTTTTATTCCCACCAATTCCATTCCTCGCGCGCCAATGAAGAATAAAGTGGAATCATTGATTTTTATTCCCGTAACAGGGATCAGTGCATATTCACTGTCGCGGCCGGCAAGCCGCTTGTCATTGATATAACTTTCACCGGCCTTTCCTCCGTCCTTATTTATTTTTTCAAGCACGTTCACTCTCCAGCTTCCGTAAATAGGATCGATGATGCCGGTGTGTTTTTGTCCGTCATGCTGGTAAAGAAAATCCTGGTAAGTGATCACAAGATTTTCACCCATCATGCAAGCGTAACACGAGAGAAACCGTGCGCCATCGTCGCGTGATCTTACTTCCCGGTTGATTGAATATTCCCAACTCTTCGATCCGTCTGCACCCATTTTTACTGCGATGATGGTTGAATAATCATAATCATAATCGTATTCGAAAGTGGTGCTTCCTGGTTTGGGAGTCGAATTCTGGTATTCATCTTCTCCAACGAGGATCACACTGTTGTCGGGTTGCGCAAGAAGATACAGCGCTTTGATATTTGCATTCGGTGTGAAAGGATTGATCTTGTCAACCGGCATTCCTCCGTCAACCGCACTCACTTTTACATAAAATGTTCCGGCCGGTGTTTCAACATTCATGCCCGCTTTTTTATCCGGATAATAATATCCGCCGAGCGCGAGATCGCCATTGGACAGGAATGCTGATCTGTAAGTTGAAATAGTTCCATTCTCGCCAAGATCCATTTTTCTTTCCTGCACACTGCTTCCGTTATTGGTAAAAGTAAAAACGGTAAAGAAGTCGAATGATTTTTTTACCGGCACACGTTTCAGGTCATAAACTGTTCCGCTGTTGCTCACAAAAACATCATTATGCGGAGCTTTCCCGCTCTCATAAGGGAAACGGTATTCCTTTTCCCAGAGTTGTTTGAAATTATTATCGAAAACATAAATGATCGTTTTCTCCACGGAATCTTTTACATAAGGTAATTCACACAACACCACGATCTTTGTTCCATCGTCACTTGCATTCACTTCGAAATTTCCGGAGTTCATTGCTTTTTCCGCATCAAAACTTACCAGCAGAGTTCCGGCTTGACGCGAACCCGTGAGCGTAAAAGGATAATATTCCAGTTCCGATCCTTTTCCTTTTTCATATTCCGATTTGAACATGACGAGTTTGTCGGGCAGCGCAAAAATACCTTCGTAAATATTCGCGTCGCCCGGATCAAGAGTTTTATCGATCTGGTAGGAGCCGGAAGGTTTCAGCGATCCGTCATAAACATCGAGCTGCAGATCGTGATTGATCGGGCTTTTCATATCGAATTGTTTGTACAGGACGTATGAATAATCTTTCACGTGAAAAGTTTTCACCTCCGGAATAGCAACACTCTGCACATTGCGGGGTTCAATAAATTCTGCGGTCTGTGCCAATGAAACGAACGGTGCGAGACAAAGCGCTGAAATAAAAAATGTTTTCATAGAGAAGAGGTTAGGAGTTTAAATTATTTTGTTGTGTACCATTTGTTGTATTCGTCAATGATATCAAGCAGGTTGAGCATGCCGTATCCTTTTTCTTTGTCAGAAACTTTTTTCGAAAGTTCAGCATCGTCCGCTACGAAGGCGCTCATTTTTTTTGCAAACCCGAAGCCGAAATCCTGCAGCGTTATTGGTTTAGGATTAGCAGGATCATTCGCTTTAAAAAAAACGTCATCGCTCTTCAACGTTCCATCTGCATTTCTTTCCCACGTTTCGCTGTAAAAAGTAAATTCACTGATGCCGCCGTCCTTGATCACAAGATTAAAACGAAGAGGTTTTTCAAGCAGGCCTCCGCTGTAATGAATGGAACGGTAAAGTTTATCCGCCACTTTGTAACTCCTAATATCTTCCGGCTTGAATGTGGAAGTTGGTTTGTGGTCGGTTTCATTTTTGTAATACTGGCACTTCTGCTGATTCTCCACCTGGTTTCCGTGCATGAAATATCCGTTCACCGTGTCGCCGGTATTGGTAACATAAAAACCAGGATAGATCACGCCGATTTTGTAAATAGTTCCTGACCAGTCCTGTGAATGGGCGGAAATTCCTGCAAGCAAAAGCAGGGCCATTGCTGAAAGTGTTTTCATGATGAATGGGGTTAAGGGTTAGAATTCTAAAAATAGTTCTTTTTTGAATGGAAGCAACTTTGCACGAATGAAATTTAGACAGCCTCTTAGACTGATCTCTTCTCAACGCTGAACTCCGTAAACACAT
The DNA here is from genome assembly GCA_016194975.1 of Bacteroidota bacterium. NCBI lineage: Bacteria > Pseudomonadati > Bacteroidota > Bacteroidota bacterium. The sequence goes on along the minus strand of JACQAM010000007.1, from coordinate 122,562 downwards.
CAGGGCCAGGGACCGATCTTATTTCCGGCAATGCGCAAATGTGGATTGTAAATACGCGCTGTCACTTTTTTCCCCTGATCCGTTTCCGGTGTTTTTCTCCCCATTCCCCCAATGCAAAGATCACTTTGTCGAGTGTCATTCCGTATTTGGTTAATTCATATTCCACGGTGACAGGAGTTGTATCGTAAACAGTTCTTGTTACGAGTTCATTCATTTCCATTTCGCGCAGTTCTTTCGAAAGCATTTTCGCGGTTATTCCTTTTATTTCCCGCTGTAATTGTTTGAACCGTTTATGCCCATGGCCAAGCGCAATGATGATCGGGAGTTTCCATTTCCCGCTGAGAACGTACAAGGCATCTGTAACGGGAAGAAGTTTCCCTGCGCATTCTGTGGAATCCAATTTTCCGAAACCGGCTGTTTTTTTTGGTGCCATATTCAAAGGTATTACAAATATAAATCAAGTTTCGAATCGTAAGGCGGTATACAGGAGGATACTGGTATACTTTAGTATATCAGTATATAATTTATACCAAATTGTCGGAACTTTGTGTTGTAAATGAATCAATCTAAAAAACTAAAAACATGAAAGTAATTCCATTGATCGGGCGGATATTCTTCTCGCTCCTGTTTCTGGTGGCCGGGTTAGGTCACTTCTCTTCTCAGAGTGTAAGTTATGCAGCTTCTATGGGAGTTCCCATGGCGTCGGTTCTTGTTCCGATTTCGGGTGTAATGGCGGTGGTGGGCGCCTTGAGTTTGATCACCGGTTACAGGGCGAAGTGGGGTGCATGGATCATCATCGCTTTTCTTGTACCCGTCACTTTCTGGATGCATGCGTTCTGGAAAGTTACTGATCCGATGATGATGCAAATGCAAATGGCCAACTTCATGAAGAACATGGCAATGATCGGCGGTGCACTTTTCATTGCGTATTTCGGTTCAGGGCCTTACAGCATTGGCACTAAACTCCATCGGAATAAGAGTAAATTAGTAACGCAGTAAAAGAGAAAATAAATATTATGGAAACAACCGACCTGTCGAAGATCGTGGATAAATTTTCTTCCACGAAAAAAATGCCGGTGCTTTTTACTTCGCATGGAAATCCCATGGAAGCGCTTTCTGATCTGAACGCAACTCCTTTTTTTACCAGTCTCGGAGTAGTGAGTAAAAAAATCCGCGATGAATTTTCCATCAATGCAGTGCTCGTTATTTCCGCGCACTGGCTCACGCGTGGTACGTACGTGAACGCTGGCGAAGTGCAGGAAACAATCCACGATTATTATGGCTTTCCAAAGGAGTATTACGAAATAAAATATCCTGCGCATGGCTCGCCCGCGTATGCGCACGAAGTGAAAAAACTTGCACCGGTAGTGAATGAAACGAAAGAGTGGGGACTCGATCACGGTTCATGGCCGGTGCTTCGTCATTATTTCCCCAATGGAGATATTCCTGTTTTCCAGATGAGCATCGATTATTACCAGTCGGCGCAATATCATTTCGATCTTGCAAAACAATTGAAACCGCTTCGTGAAAAAGGTGTACTCATCATCGGCAGCGGCGCCGTGGTGCATAACCTGAAACAGGGAATGAAAAAAATGCTGCACGGAGAAAGATCCCTTTTCGGTTGGGAAGAAGAATTTGATCAGTGGGTGAAAATGAAAGTGGACCAGCGGGATTTTCAATCGCTTATCGATTATGAAAAAAATAAATTGGGGTTGACCGCTTCTCCAACTCCCGATCATTATGTGCCGATGTTGTATTCACTCGGTGTGGCAGATAAAGATGAACTGATAGAACATACGTTCGAAGAATTATTGCCGGCGTTTTCGAACAGGGGATTCAGAATTGGTTAAATTTATGTGGACAAAAAATAGTTCCCTGCATGATGAAAAAATTCTTCCGCAAGATCCTCGCAAAGAAAAAACAGATCGGAATTACGCTGCTGATCATTCTTGTCGTTATCCAATTCATCCGCCCGGTAAGAAATTCCGGAAATTCGGATTCTCCCAATGATATAACGCATGCAACTGCGGTTTCTGCTGATGTAAAAACAATCCTGGAAACTTCCTGCTACGATTGTCATTCAGATCATACGGTTTATCCGTGGTACACGAATATTCAGCCGGTGGGTTGGTGGCTGGCGCGACATGTGCATGGGGGAAAACGTACATTGAATTTTTCGCAGTTCAATTCCTATTGCATCTCGCGAAAAATGGACAAGTTCAAAGCAATTTCCGATGAAGTGAATGATCCGGATGGAATGCCGTTGAATTCGTATCTGTGGATTCACCGGTATGCAAAACTTTCGGACACGCAGAAAAAAATTATTTCTGATTGGGCAATGGCGAACAGGAAAACAATGGAGCAGCAATATCCTGATTCTATTCCGGTAGAGGAACCGGAATAATTTTTTGTAAAAACAAGTTTGATGATTTGAAGTGATGAAGTGAATTCATTAGCCCCGGCCACGTGCTTTACCCCGCACACGAGCCACGGAATTTATTCAGGAATGAAAGTGCGGAGTAATAACACGGACGGGAGCAAAGAAAATTTGAAGTGATGGTATTGCGCTCCTCACCTTCGTAAAAACTTCGGCGAGCAGGCAAAAAATCAATAATCATAATCCCAATGTTTTCTGTGGCAGTTGTGAAGATGGAGGATCTCTTTTCCATTTATGAAAAGTGAAAGTTGATTTCGTGGGCGCCCATCTTTGTTTGCGCAACATTTTTTACAGGAATAAAACCCTGCTTCGCGATCATGTACGTATCGCACGCGCGATATTTTTTTTCCATTGGTATATGCTTTCCAAACGCCGTTTTGTTTCCGATCGCCATCGTAATATCCCTTCTGTATCAGGGTTCCATTCTCATCATACGATTTGAAAATTCCTTCCGCATGTTCTTTGTTGTCGTCATAATATTGATCGGTATGTAATTTTCCATTCCGGTAATAATCTTTCCATTCGCCGTTCTTTCCGCCGTCATAATGTCCTTCCATTACATAATTTCCATTCTCACAAATAAATTTCCACTCGCCGGTAAAAGTTGCATCATGATCCAGGATCTCCACCCAATGTCCTTTTATTAAAATATAAAAATGCTGGTAAGAAGAATCGACGACGGATGTCCAGGTACTGTCGGCATTTCTATTCATCGTTTTAAAAATCTGTCCTCGTGTTCCGTAAATAGTCATTGTGGAAATTCTTCCGTTGCGGTCGTAAGTTCTTGTCGTATCAACCGGAAAATTCACAGGATATACATTGTAAATAAACCATGTTCTCAAGTGGCCGGTAGTTTCAATTTTTGAAATACTTCCGTTTTCATTGTAATCGTACCTGGTGTTGGTTGTTCCTTTTACCCACGAACGTAATTGGCCATTGTCATAATATCCATAACTGTTCTCTGAAATTCCTTCACTGACTGCAGAAATATTTTTTTGTTCATCAATGGTAATGGAATACAAACTCCATGTGCACCACACATCGCCGGGAGGAAAACCGAAAATCATTTTTCCTTCGTGCAGGCGTGCGACGGGCGAAGGATCCGGAACATTGGCAAGATCAGCCGCATGAAAATAATAAGAATGAGCGTAAGGATTTTTGTAGTCTTGCCCCATTTCATACAATCCTTCATAACCAAAATGATTCCACGTAAAAGAATGGATCGTGTCTTTTCCGCTGGTGAAATTCACGGTCGTTATGGAAATTCCCGGTTCGCTTTGTACAAGAACTCCTTTCACATAATATTTCACCGAAAGTAATTTTCCGTTCTCTTCATATTCATAATGCATCCCCCAGGGAATATTGGCAATGAAAAGTCCGGCAGTTTGCAATTGTCCGTTGGAAAAAAAAGTAAACCACGCTCCGTATTTATTTTTTTCTCCGGGCGAATCGCTCATCGATGGTGCAAGAAATCCCTGTTCTTTCAAATAGCCCGAAGAATAAAATGCCCGGTAAAATGTAAGATTTTTATATTTCCGCAAAGGATAATTTTCATCCGTAGCTGTTCTTCCCGAAGTATCCACTTCTGTGAAATGATTCAATTCTCCATTCTGATCCCATGAAAAATATTGTGTGAGAATAGGAGTATCATTCGATTGCTGGCGCATTTTTTTTGAATAATAACTTTTCTTCGATCCGTCGGGATAATAATGTGCAGAATGAACATAATAATCAGGCGTCCACACCGTATCGAAAAGCATTTTTCCATCTTCAGAATATTCCGTGAAATTGTAAGATTCATTCGGAACTATGGACTTTACTGTGTGCAGGCGCCCGTTCTCGTGATACGTGTATTCCGATTCGCGCACCTCATAGCGCTCATGCACGTAGCGAAGATTTCCCCGCCCGACCGAGTCATGCTGGCGGGCATTCGAATAAAAAGAAACAGAATCGATGCCGCCTTTATCCGTTTGTGAAAACAGCAAGAGAGGAAATAAAATCGATAAAATAAAAATCCTGAATTTCATTGTGAAAGGGTTTAGTAAATTACAAAAAACAGTTAAGAATCAGAAATTTCTGGCGATAAATGGATCATTTAATAAACCCCCATTCGTAATTCGTACGCTTACAGATTTCGTACAGATTCCTACCTTAGTTTCGAATCATGAAAGTGCTCCTTGTAGAAGATGAACCGGAACTGCGCCGTTCCATCAAGCAATTCCTTCACCAGGAAGGTTACCTGGTGGAGTCGGCTTCCGATTTTGCAAAAGCTGCCGACAAAGCTGGTGTGTATGATTATGATTGTGTGCTTGTGGATATTACTTTGCCCGGCGGGAACGGGCTCGATATTGTGAAGCAACTGAAGAATTCAAAATCAAAAGCCGGGATCATTATTATTTCTGCAAAAAATTCGCTCGATGATAAAGTGGCCGGACTCGAACTGGGCGCCGATGATTATCTCACCAAACCTTTTCATCTTTCTGAATTGAATGCAAGAATAAAATCGGTCATCCGGAGAATGAGTTTCGAAGGCAACAAAGAAATTATTTTCGAAGAGATCGCGGTCGATCCCGAAGCGCAGTCGGTAAAAGTGAAAGGAAAAAGTATTGTGCTCACCAAAAAAGAATTTGACCTGCTCGTATTTTTCATCAGTAATAAGAACCGCGTCATCACAAAAGAATCGATCGCTGAACATTTATGGGGCGATGATATGGACATGGCCGACTCCTACGATTTCATTTATTCACATATAAAAAATCTCCGTAAAAAATTAATAGGCGAGGGGAGCGGCGATTACATCCGCACGGTTTACGGCGCAGGATATAAATTCAGTAAAGAATGAAGCTGCTTGCTAAAACAGGACTCATTTATTTTGTCACGACACTCTTTGTTTTTGCGAGCGGTGGGGTTGTGTTTTATTACAACCTTAGGAAAATTGTGGATGAAGAAACGACGGAACGGCTCTTTACAGAAAAATCGCAGGTGGAGGATTTCGTTAAAGAGCACGATACCATTCCCGGCAACAGTTTCACAGAAGGAGATGAACTCCAGTTCTTCCCTATGGTTCATCCGCCGGCAAAACATTTGCGCGATACGATCATGTTCTCGAAAGAAGAAGGCGAGGATCTTCCATTTCGGCAACTCGTCTTCCCGATCAAAGCGGGCAAGGGCGAATATTCCGTTCTCATCAGCAAGAATCTTTTTGAGACTGATGATCTCGTGGAAGCGATCTCCTGGTCGTTCATCACCATCATCATCGTGCTGCTGGTCGTAACGGTCATTGTCAATCGCATTGCAGCCGGAAAGATCATGAAACCTTTCTTCTCCACCGTCGGCAAGCTGAAAGAATTCAAACTTGAAGAAAAAGAACCGGTTTCTTTTTCGAAAACATCTACAAAAGAATTCCGCGAACTCAATCGTGTGCTGGAGAAAATGACGGAAAAAATTACGACCGATTACCGCAACCTGAAATCATTCACCGAAAATGCTTCACACGAATTGCAGACACCGCTCTCGGTGATTCTTGCTTCTACTGAGCAGTTACTTCAGGAAAAAAATCTCGACGAACGTTCTGTAGAAAATATTCAGCGCATCAACCAGACGACCCGTAAACTTTCAAAACTGAACCAGACACTCCTGTTGCTCGCTAAGATCGAGAACAGGCAATTCGATACTGCGGAAGAGACTGATCTTTCTGAAATTTTAAAATCAAGAATGGAATTACTGGGTGATATCATTGCGCACAAGGAAATAAAAACGGAAATGAATGTTACGCCGCATTCAAAAGTGAAGATCCACCAGGTGCTGGCCGAGGTACTCGTTTCCAACCTGCTCACGAATGCCATCCGTCATAATGTGGCCGGGGGAAAACTGCTGGTGAATTTCGACGGAAAAAAATTAATTGTTGCCAATACCGGCGCTCCGCTACAGGGCCCGCCCGAAAAATTGTTCGAACGATTTTACAAGGAAAATAATTCTACAGAATCTACCGGTCTCGGCCTTGCACTCGTCAAGCAGATCGCAGATACATATTCACTTATACTCTCACACAATTTTGAAAATGGAGTGCATTCCTTCACCATTGGGTTCTGAAATGATCGTTTCCCGCTGGTCACACAGAATCTCTACAGAATGCGGTATTATTATTGTAACACCAGAAACAAAAACCATACAACCATGAAAAAAATCATCTTCATTCTCATGCTCGCTGTAGCAAGCATTACCGTCTCCGCACAGAAAAGTAATATTCCTGCGGCATGCAAAACAAAACTGACACAGTTGTATCCTAACGCAACCGGCGTAAAATGGGGCGTTGAGGGAAATAACTACGAAGCTGAATTTAAAAATGCAGGTGTTGAAACTTCTCTTCTTCTCGATGCTTCCGGAAATGTACAGGAAACCGAAGTGGGAATCGACAAAAGCCAGCTTCCTGCCGCGGTTACATTGTACATGAGCAAAAATGTTCCTACAAAAAAGATCACAGAAGCTTCACGTATTACTGATTCCGCAGGGAAAGTGACCTATGAAGCAGAAGCCGGCGGACTCGATTATATTTTCGATGAAACAGGAAATTTTATCAAAACAGAAAAAGAATAATTTTTTTCACTTGAAGAAACCGTCCCGCATCCCCGGGGACGGTTTCTTTATTTTAAATCTGATACCGGTGTGATGGTCATCGCGATCCCGGATTTATCCGGAAGAAGCGATCTTGAGGGTTGCGTTTTGGAGCGCACCGCTTTCACTTTAAATTTCCTTTCTTCCCGTCCGTGCGCAGCGGGAGCAGGCGCGTGGCCGGGGCTGGTTGTGTTACTGCAGTGCATTAAATTCACTTCATCACTTGCCACTTTTGTGGCTTGAATTTCTGCAAAGTAAAGGTTGTGTAGGAATACAACCATAAAAAAAATCCCCAGGCTGTAGCAAGGGGATTTTCTAATCGGGGTCCGGTGAGCAATTATTTGATCAAACTTACTTTTCCCAGCAGACTGTGTTGTTTTCCGAGGAGGTCAGTTGCTTTTATCTTCCATACATACGTATCGATTTGCGCAACGTCAGGATGTCCCATCACTCTTCCGTCCCATCCTTTATTAATGTCATCAGTATAGAAGATCTGGTTGCCCCAGCGGTCATAGATCCACATCTGGAATTTATCGGGATCTATTCCGAGACAAACTGCGTTGAAGATATCGTTCGTATTATTTCCGTCAGGTGTGAAAGCATTCGGAACATAGATCATCACATCCGGCTCGAGGCACACGGGGTGAGAAACTGTATCAACACATCCGTCAACACTTGTTACAGTAAGTACAACCTGGTAACAATCGACCACGCTTGGATAGGTATAAGATGGATTCTCATTCGTGGATGTACCGACGAGATCACCGAAACTCCATGACCATGCTGTTGCACCGGTTGAAGCATCCGTGAAGTCTATCATTGGATCAAGAATAGTTGTCGGTTGTGGCGATGCACTGAATGCCGCTACAGGATTCGGATGAACGGTGATGTAAGAATTCATCGTGATCGTTTGCAAACAACCATCCTGGGTTTTCACAGTGAGTGTAACATTGTAAGAACCGGATACGGAATAACAATGACCAGGATTCTGCGATGAAGAATTATTTCCGTCACCGAAATCCCATGTCCACGCATTAATCACCGCCGGATTTGCAACAGTAGAAAGATCGGAGAATGAAACGCAAACAGGATCGCAACCGGCTTGAATATTGGACGTGAATGAAACTACCGGCATTGCAAATACAATAACATTCACAGTTGTATTTGTGGTACAACCATTCGCATCAACAACGTAAACCGTATCAACACCGGAAGCAGCAGGAGTATAATTCGGCGAAGTTCCTGTCATTCCTATTGGGCCCCATGTTACTGTATAAGGACCAACTCCACCAGTTGGATTTGCATTCAACTGAACAGACGAGCCGGCACAAACTGCAGGAGGAGATGCACTCGCAGTAACAGTAAGTGCAGCGGGTTGCGTGAGTGTTGCTGTCGCTGTAGAAGAACATCCGTTTGCGTCAGTGACTACGCAAGTGTAAGTTCCCGCACCGATATTATTTGCAGAATCATTCGCACTTACGTTCGGTGTCCAGGCAAAATTGTACGGGCCATTTCCTCCGCCATAATTGATGAGGATCTGTCCTGTTGTATTTCCATTACAAAGAATATTCGTTGTTGAATTCACAGAAGTGTTCACACCGTTGAGATTGTTTACAGTAACTGAAGTTGTAGCGCTGCATCCGTTCGCATCGGTCACAGTAACATTGTAAGTTCCCGATGGAATATTCGAAATGGTTGCAGTGGTTCCTCCATTCGACCAGAGGTAAGTGTAACCCGGTCCCGGAGTTCCGCCTCCGCCGGTCACAGTTGCAGAACCATCAGATTGGTTGCAATGCGCATCCACTTCAGTTGCGACTGCTGTCACTTGCGTCGGTTCAGTTATTGTTACTGTTGCAGAAGCTGTGCATCCGTTTGCATCGGTAACATTCACGGTGTACAATCCTGCAGTGAGATTCGAAGTTGTTGCAGCAGCGCTTGCATTCGACCAGAGATAACCGTAAGTAGGTGTCGCACCCGTAGCAGTTACAGTCGCAGATCCTGTAGAACCGCCGAAGCAGGTTTCATCCACTTGTGAAGTGGTGAGAGCAAGAGCAGTTGGTTCGATGATCGTAACGTTTGCATTTGCAGTACATCCATTCGCATCAGTAACAACAACAGAATAATTTCCTGCAAGAATTCCTGAGTTGGTGGAAGTGGTTACGCCATTCGACCAGAGGTAAGAATACGCGGTAACGCCACCGGCAGGAATTGCGTTTGTAGAAGCGGTCGATCCACCATTGCAGAGTTCATCGGCTTGCGTTGTTGAAACAGTGAGCACTGGTGGCTGAGTGATGATAACCTGTGCTGTATCCTGGCAACCGTTCACATCAGTAACAGTTATCGTATATGTTCCTGCAGAAAGATTATTATCAGTTGGATTTGTTCCGCCGTTCGACCATGCATAAGTGAGCACGCCTGTTCCGCCTGTTCCATTCGAAGTTGCCGAACCGGTGTTGCCACCGAAACAAAGAACATTCGAAGAAGAAGTGATCGTTACAGTTGGTGATCCCATGTTGGTGATCGTGACAACCGCAGTTGCTGTACATCCTTTATTATCCGTAACAGTAACGGTGTAAGTATTTGCACTCAATCCTGTTTCAGTTGCAGCAGTTCCGCCGGACGACCATGAATAGAAGTAAGGCGGTGTTCCTCCGGCAGGAGTTGCAGTAGCAGATCCGTTTGGATTTCCGCAGGTGGAAGAAACAGTTGTTGTAGTAACCGTGAGCAGTGGTGGTTCAGTGATCGCGAAGGTTTGTGTTATAATACAACCATTGCCGTCAGTAGCTGTGCACGTATAATTCTGTGCGGGGAGATTCATTGCAGTTGCACCGGTTCCACCAGTCGGTGACCATGAATAAGTATAAACCGGTGTTCCGCCGCCAACTGTCACATTCGCTACACCTGTATTTCCACCGTTACAATTCACGTTGGTTTGCGTTCCGGTAATAGTGAGTGCTGTTGGTTGTGTAACAGTTGTTGTCGCAGTAGTTGAACATCCATTCGCATCAATCACGGTACATGTATACGTTTGCGCCGTAAGATTATTTGCTGTCGTTCCTGTTCCACCGATCGGTGTCCAGTTCTGTGTGTAAGCACTAGTTCCACCGGTTATTGTTACAGTTGCAGATCCTGTATTTCCTCCATTACAAAGAACAGGAGAAGAACTTGCAGTTGCAGCGAGAGCGGTTGGTTGAGTGATGAGAACTGAAGCAGTTGCTGTGCATCCATTCGCATCGGTCACCGTTACACTATAATTCAATGCGGTCAATCCGCTTGCGGTGATTCCGGTTCCACCTGCTGGTGTCCAATTGTAAGTATAAGGTCCGGTTCCACCAGCAGCAGAAACAGTAGCCGATCCGTTATTTCCTCCGAAACAGGAAACGTTTGTAGAAGAAGTAATAGTTGCTGTTGGAGAACCCGCGTTTGTTACGTTTGCAGTTGCAGTTAGCGAACATCCATTAGCATCAGTGATTGTTACTGTATAAATATTTGATGCGAGTCCGGAAGCAGTAGAACCGGTTCCGCCACTTGGAGCCCATGAATAAGAATAAGCAGGAGTTCCTCCGCTGACAACTACAGAAGCAGATCCGTTTGGATTTCCGCAGGTAGATTGTGTGGACGAAGTTGTTGCACTCAATGCAGTTGGCTGTGTGATCGTAAATATTTTTGTGATCGAGCAACCGTTTGCATCAGTGATTGTGCAAGTAAATGTTCCTGCACCGAGTCCGCTTGCAGTAGCAGATGTTCCGCCGCTCGGTGCCCATGAATAAGAATAAGCAGGAGTTCCTCCGCTTGCATTCACTGTTGCAGATCCGGTCAATGCTCCATTACAAAGAACATTTACTTGAGAAGTTGTTGCAGTGAGTGCAGTAGGTTGTGTTACTGTTGCCGTTGCTGTTGTTGTACATCCGTGTGAATCTGTAACTGTACACGTGTATGTATTTGCGCCAACACCGGTTGTTGTTGCACCAGTTCCACCGCTTGGTGACCATGAGTAACTGTACGCTGGAGAACCTCCGGCAGGAGTCACTGCTGCAGATCCGGTATTTCCACCATTACACAAAACCGGTGATGCAGTTGCAGTAGCAGTTAATGCTGTTGGTTGTGTCAAGGTAACGGTTGCAATGTTCGAACATCCGTTTGCATCAGTAACAGTAACAGTATAGGTATTTGCTGTGAGTGAACTTGCAGTAGTTCCTGTTCCTCCAATCGGAGACCATGAATAAGTGTAAGGGCCAGTTCCGCCTGAAGCAGAAACAGTAGCAGATCCATTGTTGCCACCGAAGCATGAAATATTTGTTGACGAAGTGATCGTTGCTGTTGGTGAACCTGCATTGGTGATCGTAACTGTTTTTGTAATCGAACAACCTGCAGCATCAGTGATCGTGCATGTATAAGTTCCTGTTCCTAATCCTGAAGCTGTTGATCCTGTTCCTCCACTTGGCGCCCATGAATAAGTATAACCAGGAGTTCCGCCTGAAGGTGTTACAGTCGCTGTTCCATTCGGATTTCCGCAGGTTGCTTGTGTAGATGAAGTGGTAGCTGTGATCGCAGTTGCCTGAGTGATCGTAAATATTTTTGTGATCAAACATCCATTCGCATCTGTGATCGTGCAGGTATAAGTTCCTGCAGAAAGCCCGGATGCAGTTGCACTCGTTCCGCCCGATGGCGCCCATGAATAAGAATAAGCAGGAGTTCCTCCTGATGCAACAACAGTAGCAGTGCCGTTATTTCCTCCATTGCATGTTACGTTAGTCTGAGATTGTGTTGCAGTAACTGCAGTCGGTTGTGTTATTGTTACAGTTGCTGTTGCAGAACATCCGCCGGCATCATTCACGGTTACCGTATAATTTCCTGCAGTGAGATTCACACCCGTTGCACCTGTTCCACCTGTTGGTGACCAGGAATAAGTGAAACCCGGATTTCCTCCGACAGGAGTAACAGTTGCACTTCCGTTATTTCCTCCATTGCATGAAACTGAAACGTTTCCGGTAATGGTTGCACTTAAACTATTCGTGCTGGAAACAGTAACTGTTTTTGTAATAGAACATCCATTCGCATCAGTGATCGTGCAAGTATAAGTTCCTGCTGTTAATCCGCTCGCGGTTGAACCTGTTCCACCACTTGGTGCCCATGAATAAGTATAACCAGGAGTTCCTCCGGAAGGAGTAACTGTAGCAGATCCATTCGGGCTTCCGCATGTTGCAGTGCTTGATGTAGAAGTTGCAGTGATCGCTGTTGGCTGGGCAATGGTAAATGTTTTTGTTATCGAGCATCCGTTCGCATCAGTGATCGTGCACGTGTATGATCCCGCACCCAGAGGTGTAGAAGTTGCACCGGTTCCTCCGGAAGGTGTCCAGTTGTAAGTATAAGCCGGAGTTCCTCCTGATGCAACTACGCTTGCTGTTGTAGTTCCTCCGTTACACAAAATAGTTCCTTGCGACTGTGTTGCAGTAAGAGCAGTGGGTTGCGTGATCGTGAAGGTTTGTGTTATAGTACAACCCGCCGGTGAACTAATTGTACATGTATAATTTCCTGCACACAATCCGGTGGCAGTTGCCGATGTTCCTCCGACCGGCGCCCATGAATAAGTATATGTTCCCGTTCCGCCGGAAGCAACTACAGTTGCAGAGCCATTGCATGCAGCGTTACAACTTACATTCACATGAGACGGGACGTCTGTAATTGGTGGATTAGCTGTGATTGTAAAAGTTTGAGTTCCCTGACAACCACCGGCGCCTGTTACAGTACACGAATAAGTTCCTGCACACAAACCTGTGGCAGTTGCAGTTCCTTGTCCTCCTCCTGGTGCTGGTGTCCATAAATAAGTAAAAGGACCAGTACCTGAAACTACGGTTGTGGTTGCTGTTCCTGTGCAACTACTCGAACACACGTTATTCGTTTGCGTTCCTGAAAGTGTGAGTGAACTTACTGTAACTGTCATAGTCGAAGTTACTGTTGCAGTAGTAGCATTACAATTTGTAGAAATTTCCTGAAGCGTATAAGTTGTTGTTGCAACCGGGCAAACTGTTGCTGTTGCAATTCCGGTTCCATTATTTACTACAGTAGCAATTGCAGTTGCTCCCTGGTACCATGAAACTACTGAAGTTGCAGCGCCAGCTGGTTGCCAGCGCTTGGCATCATTAACTGCGGACCATTGAGTTGGATAATTACGACCGGCTTGAACAAAGGCGGTATTAAAAGCTGGGTTTTGGATTCCTTGGATTGCATTTCCACCATTCCACCCGGTACAAAGTCCTTTTGACTGCAGATAATTGTCAATGACATTGGTCGTTTCATATAATGTCAATTGCTGAGTACAAAGTGTTGTTGTGCACGAATACATCGGAACCTGGTACCATGAAACAACAAACCTTCTACATGGAGCCACCCCGTAAGTTGTGTATTTAATTGTTCCGCCACCAGGAGGATAAAGATCCTGCCAGGGACCGCCGATCATTACAGGGTCACTTGCAGTAGGCATTGCAGCACTAATTGGCCACTGACAATAACCGCCTGCGGGTGTAAGATCGAATGTCAAAGCACCGTTCGAGCCAATCAGTAATTGTGTATAGGGATTGCCGAAATAGCAAAATGTGAATGGCAGTGGAATAGCAGAGGACCATTGGTCATCACCAAGAACAAGCGCAGTTCCTACGGTGAAAGGATCCGGTGTGTACGGAATCGTACTCATCGAGTACGTATTGGTTTGAAAAGTAGGAGTAAAAGTTCCCGAGAGATTTGCACAAGTAGGAACGCACACACTTTGATTAGGTCCCGCGTTGATCGGGCAAATTGTGGGTTGAGAAGGTTGTGCATTAGACGCGATCGCATAGAGCAATGTGCACGCCAGAAGAAGTCGTGAGTGGATGTGTTTCATATTCTTTTACTTTTCAGGGTTTGCCGTCCTGATGGTGTGTAAATGATATAGAAATTACGTCCTACAATATATAACAATTTGCGAATTCTCATTGATGAGAAAGGTCAAAAGCGAACATCTGAAATTATTTTCGACAAACAAGCTAATTAGTAAGATGAAAATGAAATTAATGACGATGAGATATTATTATTGTGGCCAAATCAGCGGTAATTTGGAGCCGGAACCCCCCGATACTTTTCAACAATTTTTTTTTCTTAGTAACAATTGAGCTCAAATAAAAAATCCTGCGAATTTTTTCACAGGATTTTTTCAAAATAAAATCAATTCACTTTTTACCTGACGAGACTCACTTTACCAATGAGATTATGTTTGTGGCCTAACACATCCACCGCTTTTATTTTCCATACGTAAGTATCGATCTGGCAAAGATCTTCGTGCCCCTGCACTTTTCCGTTCCATCCTTTATTCATATCCTTCGAATAAAAAATCAGGTTGCCCCAGCGATCGAAGATCCACAATTCAAATTTATCCGGATCAATTCCGACTCCCTGCGCAAAGAAAGTTTCATTCACTCCGTCTCCATTCGGTGTAAATGCATTCGGAACAAAAATCGTAACATCGGGATCAATGCAGATCGGGTGAACAGTTGAATCCATACATCCATTGGAAGAAGTTACAGTTAGTGTTACATCAAAACATCCGGGCCCTCCATACATATAAGAAGGACTTTGCAGAATGGAAGTTGCATTTGTTGTATCGCCGAAATTCCACATCCACGAAGAAGCATTTTGTGATGCGTCTGTAAAAAATAAAGTAGGGTCAAGTTCCGTGGTCGGCTGTGGACTGGAAGTGAAATCAGCAACCGGAATGGCAAATACGCTGATGTAATTATTCATCGTGATGGTGTTGGTGCAACCGGTAGAAGTGGAAACAGTGAGAATGATCGTATAATTTCCGGCTGTGATATAGCAATGAACCGGATTTTGTGATGTGGAATTATTTCCATCGCCGAAATCCCATGACCATTGCGTGATGTTTCCGTTCGAAACGGTAGAAAGATCACTGAAGTTCACGCAGTGTGGCGCACATCCCGAAAGCGAATCGCCGGCAAGTGTCGCAACAGGATTTGCATTGACAGTTACCGTAACATTTGTACTGTCCATACATCCGTTCGCATCTGTTACCACCACCGAATAAGTCGTAGTAACATTAGGAGAAACAGTTTGATTCGCACCGGAAAGATTTCCCGGCATCCACGTAATATTATATGCAGGAGTTCCACCAGCCGGCGGACAGCTAATGCTTGTTGATGATCCGGCACAAAGCGAAGGAGGATTTGCAGTTGCCGTTACTGTGAGTGGCGGAGGTTGTGTTACTGCTGCTGTGAACGTAGCTGTACAACCAACTGCATCTGTAACAGTGAGTGTATAATTTCCTGCGCAAACAGGATTTGTTGTCAATGTATTTCCACCCGATGGTGACCAGGAATAAGTGAGTATTCCTGTTCCTCCGCTTGAAGTTCCTGTAATAATTCCGTTACATGCTCCGTTGCAGGAAATATTTGAAACACTTTGCAACGAAGCATTCACACCCGCAATATTATTCACAGTTACTGAAGTTGAATCAATACAATTGTTCTGATCAGTGACAATAATCCAATACGTTCCGGCAGAAATATTATTCCAGTTTGCATTCGAAGGTCCTCCTGTCCATTGATAATTCAATGTTCCTGTTCCACCCGAGCCTGTCGCCGTTGCTGAACCGTCACTCTGATTGCAATGCGCATCCACTTCGCTGGTGGCAATGGAAAGCGCTGTTGGTTGTGTGACCGTTGCGGAATTAGTGATGATACATCCGTTAGCGTCAGTAACTGTACACGTGTAATTTCCCGCACAGATATTATTGCACGACGCGGCGCTGCAACCGGTACTCCAGTTGAAAGTATAACCGGGAACCCCGCCAGAAGGAATGGAAACGATCTGTCCATCGCATGCATTGAAACAAGTGACATTGAATCCGGCTACTGCGAGAGTCAGTTGCGGCGGTTCTGTGATCGAGAAGGTTTGTGTTATAATACAACCATCTAGATCTGTAACAGTACAGGTATAGGATCCTGCCGTAAGAGGATTTGCATTCGCGGCATTTCCTCCTGCCGGCGACCACGCATACGTGTACGCAGGCGAACCGCCACCGGGAATAACGGATGCCGTTCCTGTTGAATTTCCGAAACAATCGACATTGGAAGATGTTCCGGTTATCGTGAGCGCAGTTGGTTGCGTGATCACCGCTGACGAAGTTGTAATACATCCGTTCGCATCCGTGACAGTAACCGTATAATTACCCGCTGTGAGATTTGCACCGGTTGCAGAAGTGCCACCAATGGGTGACCACGAATATGTAAAAGGTACTGTTCCACCGGCAACAGTTACGTTAGCCGAACCATTATTGCCACCGAAACAGGAAACGTTTGTCGGCGCACTCATAGTTGCAACCGGGCCTCCGCTGTTATTCACCGTTGCAATAGAAGTTTGCGTGCACCCGCTCGCATCGGTGATCGTGCACGTGTAGGTGCCAGCAGGAATATTATTTGCTGTGGCTGCATTTCCACCGGCCGGTGACCAGGAATAAGTATAAGGTCCGGTTCCGCCGGAAGCTGTCACAGTTGCAGATCCGTTCGAATTTCCGCAGGTGGCTAGCGTTGTTGAGTTGGTGGAAGTAAGAAGAGTCGGCTGCGTGATCGTAAAGAGTTGTGTTGTAGTACAACCATTGGCATCCGTGATGGTACACGTATAATTTCCTGCAGCAAGATTATTTGCTGTTGCTGCATTTCCGCCGGACGGAGACCACGCGTAAGTGTAAGGCCCGGTTCCACCGGAAGCAGTTACTGTAGCAGAGCCGTTGTTTCCCCCGTTGCAGGTAACATTGGTGTGAGCTTGAATTGCTGTGAGCGCAACCGGTTGTGTGATGGTGACTGTAGTTGTAGCGATACATCCATTTGCATCTGTGATCGTGCATGTATAGTTTCCTGCAGCAAGATTATTTGCTGTTGCTGCATTTCCGCCGGACGGAGACCATGCGTAAGTATAAGGCCCGGTTCCCCCTGTTGGTGATGCAGTAGAAGATCCGTTGGTTCCTCCATTGCAGGAAACATTCACTGTTGCAGTTGTTGCTGCTGTTATTCCACCACTGCTGCCTACGATCGCGGTCGCAGTAGTTGTGCAGCCGCTTGCATCAGTAACTGTACATGTGTACGTTCCGGCGACGAGTGAATTCGCAGTTGCACCCGTTCCTCCCGATGGGGCCCAGGAATAAGAGTAAGGCCCCGTTCCTCCCGAAGGAGAAAC
Organism: Bacteroidota bacterium; assembly: GCA_016194975.1. Taxonomy (NCBI): domain Bacteria; kingdom Pseudomonadati; phylum Bacteroidota; species Bacteroidota bacterium. The sequence continues at coordinate 105,287 of JACQAM010000007.1, read as the reverse complement.
TGTTGCAGATCCGTTGTTACCACCGCATGTTGCTGCAGTTGTGGAAACTGTTGCAGCAAGAACTGTTGGTTGTGTGATCGTGATGGTTTGTGTTGTAGTACAACCCCCGGCATTTGTTGCAGTGACGGTGTATGTTCCTGCGCAAAGTCCGCTGGCAGTTGCAGCAGTTCCTCCACTTGGCGACCAGGCATAAGTGTATGCGCCTGCAGGATTCGGAGTGATGGTTCCGGTTCCGTTACATCCGCCATTGCAAGTAACATTTGTCATTGCCTGCGTCGAAGTTGGAGGAGACGGCCCTGTGATGGTGAATACCTGTGTGCCCGTGCAGCCGCCCGCTCCTGTTACCGTACACGTGTAGGTGCCTACGCATAAATTATTTGATGTAGCTGCATTTCCACCCGAAGGAGTCCACGCGTAAGTGAACGGACCGGTTCCTGCAGTGACAGTAGTTGTCGCAGATCCATTGCATGCTAAACAGGAAGTTGAATTTATTTGCGTACCGGCAACGGTCAATCCAGAAGTTACAGGAACTGTTACTGTTGAAGAAACAACAACGTTTCCGGCGCATGTTGTATTGGTTACAGTGCATGTGTATGTGGAAGTGGTGGTGGGACAAACGTTGAGTGGATTTGCACTTCCTAAATTTCCTGATGGCCCCGTCCAGTTGAGTGTATATTGCGGCGCACCCGAAGGCGTGAATCGTTTTCCATCATTAGAGGCAGTCCATTGCGTCGGATAATTTCTTCCCGCCACCCAGTAGGCAACTGTTCCTGTGGAATTCTGAATTCCTTCTATTGCTGCACCTGCATTCCATGATGCGCAAAGTGGTTTATTCTGAATGTAAACGTCAATGATATTTGTAGTTTCGTGAAGTACCAATTGAGAAGTTGCAATAAGAGTTGTGCAGGAGAACATAGCAACATCATTCCAGTTCACAACCATGTAACGACAAGGTGCAGTTCCATATACCGCCCAATTGATATCAGTCGCGGATGTTGGAGTTCCAACAGAAGGATCAATGTCGTGATAAGGAGCCATGATCGAATTCATGGGATTTGTATTGGTAGGAATGGCTGCATTGATCGGCCATTGACAATAGGCGTTGGCTTGTGTGATGTCGAAGGAAATAAGTGCATTCGATCCAATAACAAATTGAGTGTAGGTATTACCGAAAAACTGAAAACAGAATGGCATAGTTACAACACTTGACCAGGTATCATCGATATTCACAAGTACAGGATTACCGCCGGTAAATGCATAAGGTGCATAAGCAATGTTGGAAACATTATACGAAGTTGTAGCAACAGATCCCTGCACAGTTGCAGTAAGATTTTCGCATTGGCCGGAGCAAATAGAAGAAGCCGGTGCAATAGTAACCTGCGGGCAGGCCGATTGCGCAAAAATTCCACTGCTTGTGATAACGAGGAACAGCAGGAGAAACGTTAGAAATTTTTTCATTGGGCAGGAAGGTGGTTTAAGCGTGCGAAAGTTAATCAATCCGGTGCTTGAAATCAATCCTTTACAATGTAAAAAACACCATTAATTGCTAACAAAACCACACGGTGAACGGATGATCATCCGGATGAATAATGCAATAGTTAATTTAGCCGGACGAAAATGCTCCACAAACTTCCGGACGGTATTGAAATTTATTTTGAGTTGCAGGGAAATTTATCTGCGGGATCAACTATTGTTTTTCTCAACGGACTTTCACAAAGCACGCAATCGTGGCTTGGTGTTGCACCTGCTTTCTATACGGATCATCGCATTATTCTGCTCGATCTTGTTTTCCAGGGGCAATCGGGGACGGCTCCAAAATTCAGAACGTATGATGAGCATGCCGCTGATGTTTTTAACCTGGTCGGGGAACACGGGCGCGGAAAAACAGTTCTTTGCGGAATATCTTACGGTAGTGCTGTAGCACAACATTTTCTTGTGAATTATCCGCAGAAAGCAGAAAGTGCACTGCTTCTTTCCACCTTCGCGCACGAAACAGTTTTGTTCAATGAAATGGGAGAACGCTGGAAGGTGGCCCTGGCAGAAGGCGGTTATCCGAAAATGCTCGATGTGATGTTGCCGGATGTGCTTGGGAAATCTTATTTCATAAATCCGATCATTCCGATAGAAACACTGAAAGAATCAAGAGTAGCGAGAGACCTGTCTGCAGAAAGTTTAATGCAACTGATGCGTGCCACGGAAGTGCGCGGTGATTACCGTAACGAATTGAAAACAATAAAAGCCAGCGTGATCGTTGCGCAGGGAGAAGAAGATGTACTCATTCCTCCCGTGGTGGCAAAAGATGTATCTGATAATATTCCCGGTGCAGAATTCATTGTCATCGAAAAAGCCGGACATACGCTGAACCTGGAAGCAATTCCGCAGGTGGTAAAAATTTTGAAGAGGATAGTTAATAGTTATTGAGTCATTGGGGTTGTATTGCGACACAACCTTTCCAGCCGCAATCAATACCCTGACATCCTAAAACTTTCAGTACTTTTTCAGAAAATGTTCTTCCACATCGAATGAAGAACGCACGCCAACGAGATCATAATCATTCAGCAGCCACTGGCCGGCGGTTTTTCTTCCTTCCTCTTTCAGGTGCATCAGGAATTCCCACGAAGTATTGAGTTTCGAAGAATAGGAAAGATGGTCCAGAGAATCGTAACCGGAAATACAATGAACAAATATTTCACGGTCCTGCTCGGGAAGTGTCACGCCTTTTCGGATCAGTTCATTCCGGTAATGCACCATCTGCATTTCATTGATGAGCGAACTGTTAAACGAAATCTCATTCACACGTTCGGCAATATCACGCGCTGAGGTAGGCAGTGTCCGGATATTGATGGAATTTATTTTTACAAGTACAACATCACGCGTATTTGTTTCAGTGATGAGCGGCGTGAGTGGAGGATTTCCCATATAGCCGCCGTCCCAGTAAAATTCTCCGTCGATCTCCACGGCCTGGAATAAAAGCGGAAGACATGCAGAAGCAAGAACGGCTTCCACGGTTATTTCATCGTTATGAAAAACTTTTGCGCGATTTGTTTTCACATTCGTCGCGCACACAAATAATTTTTTTGTATTGTATCGTCGCAGTTCATTGAAATCGATCAGTTCATTCAGGATATCACGAAGCGGATTATAATTGAACGGGTTCAGCTGATAAGGAGAAAGTGATTGCGAAATACTATTGAAAAAAAGATAACCCGGCGAAGTATAGAGATCGCCGAAATTCATCGTCTTATCCCACGTAGAAGGTTTGAAAAGATAACTTCCGTATTGCGCGATCTTCTTCCACAATTCTTCGAGCATTTCTTTCGCGCGGCCCGGTCCGCCCATGTGCAACCCGTATGCGAGCACCACCGCATTCACTGCGCCCGCGCTCGTGCCGCAAATTCCTTCCGCAACAATTTCTTCCTCTTCCAGCAAACGGTCGAGTACACCCCAGGTAAAAGCGCCATGTGCACCGCCACCCTGCAATGCCATGGCAATATTTTTCTTTTGGAAATTCACTTTAGGATTCAAAATGCAATGGGGGAGGGTTACAGATTTGGATTTTGGGTTTTGGATTTTGAATTTTTTTAGATTTGTGAAGGTAAGAAGGAAAATTGGTTCTCAGTTCTCAGTTCAGTTATTTTGGATTTTTTATTGCTGGAAACACCATCCTGTAGAATCATAACCTAAATATTTTTCAGTGATGGAATCAAGATGAAAATCTTTTATCACTTTCAATTTTCCATGAACACGTTTGGACAAAGTGATGTCGGCATCTTCAAAAAGCGTATCCATTGGATTGCTCATTACATCTTCTTCACGCAGCACTACCAGCGAATCTCCTTCCCAAGCCATCATCCTATTACAATGATCGTAACAGCATCCATCGCGTTCATTCGAGTAAACTGTTTTTTTCTTGTGATCGAAAACCACATCCCACGTTTCATCAAGCACAGAATCTTCTCGAAAAATATTTTTTTCCGGATCATAGATCCAACATTCATTCATCTGCTGATCGCGAATGCCTACCCACGATAACACACGGAAATCACTGTAGCCATCGAAGTTCATGTCTTCCATCACGAACGGATGCAGATAATCGAGCTGAATGCGTTCTGTTTCATAAGAGAAATCCGGAATAACAGATTGTATTTTTTTGTTATCGGGTAAATGATAAATATCGATCCGGCTTATGGAATCGGAAATCATGCTGTCGGCTTTTACAGAATAGTAAACAATGCAGAATGAAAAAAGTGAATCGTGAAATTCAGCGCCGGGTTTTTGATTCCACCATGCAGAAACGGAATCATTTTTCTTCAATGAATCTTTTTTATCCGGAACATGGATGACGTGAATTCCTGTTGCAATAAAATAAATGATCACGAATGCAAGAAGTGCGAACAAGCCGATAAAAAAACCGATCACGAAAATATGCCTGTACCCGCTGTTGTCTTCCTGCATTTGGTTATGAGTTTTTAGTTCCGAGTTCCGAGTTTTGAGTGATAGGCGACGAAGGGAAACAGGATCTAAAATAAAAATTCCAAAATTATTTTTTCGCCCATGGTTCTTCCACGAAAACGCGCACTATGAGAACCAACCCTGAAATAACTAGAATGATCCCTGCAATAATATTTACTTTGTGAAGCATGTTTTCGTTGAGGTAACTTTTTATTTTTCCGGCACCGAGCGCTTTCAGAATATCAGTTCCCAAAACAGTGGCGAGTGTCGCAACAAAAAATGCGAACATCGGCCAATAGTCATTATTGAACCTGTTCGATGCCAGCGTCATTGCGCTCAGCCACAGAATAAGAATGAAAGGATTCAGCAGGTTCATCAGGAATCCTTTAAGCATCATCGTTCCCAATGTCGGCGATTTGATCTCGACATCTCCTTCCACACTCTGCACAATTGTTTTTTTGAAGATCTGGTAAGAACCATAACCGATGAGTAATGCGCCACCGGTGAGCCCGACAGGCAATGCATATTTTTCATCCATCATCCATCCCGACAAACCGAAATAGGCGAGAAGAAGATAAGTAAGATCGGAAGCAAAAATTCCAAGCGCCATTTCTATTCCCGCGGCGTGCCCGTGGCGCAGGCTCGTCTGGATAAGGCCGAAGAATGCCGGCCCAATGGAAAAACAGAGAGCGATGCCGAATAATATTCCCTGGCCTATTGCGCCTAACATATTTTATTTTGCAACTGTTGATCTTTTGAATTCCCCGAGATGTTTTTTCCAGTCATCAAGCATTGAATATCTCATTACCCTGGGAAATTTATGCTGGCTTCCCATTTTTCCATGCTTTCGCATCCAGTCGAGAAAAGCATTCACCGGCAGAATTTCAATGATGATGTCTTTCAACGCAGCGATACGCTCCACACGGTAATCATCATTGAGTGCTTTGAGGTGTTCGTCGAGCGAAACTTTCAGTTTTTCTGCATCCACTTTGCTGTCTGTGCCAATGTACCAGTGATGCGCAAAAAGATTTTGATAATTGATTCCTGCCACTGTGAATTCAGGAATTTCAATATCGAATTCTTCCGCAACAAGATCGATCGCGCGATTCATGTTGTCCTGCGAAAGATGTTCGCCGCACAAACTCAGAAATTGTTTTGTCCTTCCGGTAATGATGATCTCCGCATTTTCCACGTCAGAAAATTTCACCGTGTCGCCAATGAGATATCGCCACGCGCCCGAACACGTACTCATCACGAGCGCGTATTCCGTTTCTCCATCCACTTCTGCCAGCGTTAAAACTTTCGGTTTCTTTTTTAAATTTCCATCGCCGTCAAAATTTTCTTCGTTGAACGGAACGAATTCGAAAAAAATCCCGTTGTCTGTTACAAGGCGCTGTCCTTCTGAATCCGGATTTTTCTGGAAAGCGATGAATCCTTCCGAGGCAAGATAAGTTTCAAGATACTTGATCGGCCGCCCCACTAATTTTTCAAAACCTTTTTTGTACGGCTTGATGGAAACTCCGCCCCACACATAAATTTCAAGATTCGGCCAGATGTCGTGAATGTTTTTCACTTTGTAATGAGCAATGATGCGTTCGAAAAGAATTTGTATCCATGCAGGAACACCGGCTACTATTCCGATATCCCATTGCGATGCGTTGCGAACGATCTCTTCCAGTTTTGTACTCCAGTCGCGCTCGCGTGCAATTCGGTTTCCCGGTTTGTAAAAATGCTGGAACCAGAATGGAACATTACCGGTTGTAATTCCGCTGAGATCGCCGGAATAATAAGTGCCGTTGTAATTCAGGTGCGTGCTGCCGCCAATCATGAGCATTCCCTTCTGGTAAAATTCCGGGGGAAAATCATATTGCGAAAGCGCGAGCACCTGCCGCACACTCGATTTGCGAATGGCGCGCATCATGTCTTTTGTAACCGGAATATGTTTGCTCGATTGCTCGGAAGTTCCGGAACTGAGTGCAAAATATTTCACGCGCTCGGGCCAGCACACATACGATTCTCCATTGAGCGTTCGGTACCACCATTTGCGGAACATGGAATTGTAATCGTAAAGATCCACCGAAGAGCGGAATGCTTTTACAGGATCGGCGTCACTGAGAATGCGGGTGAAATTGTAATGCTCGCCGAACGCAGTGAATTCTGCTTTCGTTAATAATTTCTTCAGCGTTTTTATCTGCTGGTTGTAAGCATCTCTCCTCCGGAAACGCGGAATTCTTTTATTGAGATTGAGTGTTCGCTTTACGATCGATCCAAGAATGGCCATGATGAATAAATTTATTGATGATACATCACTGCACTTTCACCAATTGATTCCGGTCTTTTGCAATGATCGCATCCAGTTTCTGCAACTGTGCCGAAAAAATTTCCGGGCTCATTTCCGAAGATGGAAAAACATCCTGCATGGATTTCATATCGCGATAGATCATTGCGCACGTACTGTCATTCGGAAATGAACTGAGCAGGTCATCGATCTTTTCGATGTACGGCTGTTGCATGGTGAGCATATCGAACAACACTTTGTTTTTTTCATTCTGTTGCTCGGTGCCAATGTGCTGCGTGGTTAAATAAATACTCTCGATCCATCCTCCGCAGATAACAAGCGTTGCGAGTGTAAGACGATCATTGCTTTGAAGTGTGTTGTCGATGCGGTGATAAGAATCGGTGATGATGCTCTGCATGGAATCCTTACTGTCTTTATTATCGCCATATCGTTTCATGATCATTTCATCGAACGCAGTAGGAATAACGATCTCGTCAGACAAGCGGCGGATACTTTTCATGTAAGGAGCAGACTCTCCAAGATTATTCTGTGAGATCATGTAAGCGATATCCGCTCCGTAAATTCCGAGATTCACCGCCTCAATATTGCCGCCGTTATAACGATCTGCATTATCGGGAGGATTAAGTAATTCGCCGTGATAGGGAAGGTGCGCGCCGGAAAAACGATTGAGCACTTCAAATGGAACCGGCAATGCCGCAACTAATTTTCTGAATTTCTGTTTCACTGAATCCGGAACATTTCCAATGTCGGATGAAGTATCTCCCACCGAATCGTTATGCGTGGCATCATTCGGTTTATCGCCGGAACAGGAAAAAATTCCAAGAGCAGCGATAAAGGAAAACAGGAACGGAACTGCGAATTTTTTCATAGTTTATTTTATGTAACGGAAATCCTGGTTGGCCTTAATGGTCTTCAGTGTTTCGAAGATAAGACGGATTACCTGATCCACATCTTTTTTGTGAACGCTTTCCACCGTGGTGTGCATGTAACGCAGCGGAAGAGAAATGAGCGCCGATGCAATTCCTCCTGATGAATATGCGAATGCATCCGTATCTGTTCCGGTAGAACGGGAAACGGCTTCACGCTGAATGGGAATTTTATTTTTTGCAGCAGTATCAATGATCTGCTTCAGTAATTTGTTGTGAACAGCGGGGCCGTAAGTTACCGTCGGTCCTTTTCCGCAGGAAATATCGCCCTGCGCAATTTTATTCATCATTGGTGTTTGCGTGTCGTGCGTAACGTCGGTAATGATCGCCACATTTGGTTTTATATTTTCCACGATCATTTCTGCACCGCGCAATCCCACTTCTTCCTGCACCGAATTCACAATGTAAAGTGCATACGGAAGTTTCACTTTGTTTTTTTTCAGCAGCCGCGCCACCTGCGTGATCATGAATCCGCCTGCACGGTTGTCGAGTGCGCGCCCCATGTAATAGCGATCATTGAGCACCATGAATTCATCTTCGTACGTGCACACGCAGCCCACGTGAATTCCCAGTGCGGCAACTTCTTTATCGGAAATGCATCCGCAGTCGAGAAAAATATTTCTCTGTGAAGGAGCTTCTTCTTTTGCCGCATCGCGCACGTGAATGGCAGGCCAACCGAAAACAGCTTTTACAATTCCTTTTTCGGTGTAAATGTTCACGCGCTTCGACGGAGCAATCTGGTGATCCGATCCGCCGTTCCTGCGCAAATAAATAAATCCGTCTTTCGTGATGTAATGCACGAACCAGGAGATCTCATCGGCGTGCGCTTCTATCACCACTTTATATTTTGCGCCGGGATTAATTACACCGACTGCAGTTCCGTACGTATCGGTGAAAGTGGAATCCACAAAAGGGCGAATGTAGTCGAGCCACATTTGCTGCCCCGGCGTTTCAAAACCGGTGGGCGATGAATTGTTGATGTAGCGCTCAAGAAAAGCAAGTTCTTCTTTTCCTAAGATGGTATTTTTATCGGGAGTAGTTGTTTTTTTTGCCATAAGAATAAATTGTGTTTAAAGATACAATAACAAGCCAATGAATTTGTGAATAAAAATTCTCTGGAATTGCGGCCCGTATTTTGTATTATTTTCATTTAGAAACCCGAATGATTTTCCTACTTTAGTCCGTTAAACCCGGTAAACATGAACGCACGTTTATTCTTCATCATTTGTTTCGCAATAGCAGGAAGTTTTTCCCTGCGCGCACAGGACACCGTGAAAGCGAATACGCTCGCGCCTCCACCCGAAGCCGAAATGTATTACAACAGCGGCACTACAAAACTCAATGCCGGCCAGTATGCCGATGCGCTTGCCGATTTCAATAAAGCGATCGAAGCAAAAGCCGATTTTGAAAAAGCATATTACAATCGCGGGCTGGCGAAATTTCAACTCATTATGAATAACAGCGCGAAAGAAGATTTTTCGAAATCGATCGAACTCAATCCTGCTGCGGATTATTCTTATTTCTCGCGCGGGCAGGTGAAAGAAGCGGATAATGATATGAAAGGAGCGGCCGACGATTATGCGCAAGCTGTGAGAATAAATCCGTCGAACGACAAAGCGCTTTATCACAGCGGAGAAATAAAATTCGAGAATATGGATTACAAGGGCGCCATTTCTGATTTTGATAAGGCAATAAATATTAATCAGAAAGATGCGTACTACTGGAACGACCGCGGCTCTGCGAAAAGAGAAAGCGGAGATCTCGATGGAGCGATCTTCGATTACCAGCACGCGATCACGGTGAATCCGGGACTTGCTTTCGTTTACAATAACATGGGAAGTGCGCGGCGGGAAAAAGGTGATCTCAAAGGAGCGATCGAATCGTACACGACTGCTGTGAATATGAAAAGTGATTATTACATCGCTTACAATAATCGCGGCTCAGCAAAATTCGATTCCGGCGATTATGATGGAGCAATGTCTGATTTCAATCGCGCGATCCAGATAAAAAACGATTATGCATTCGCTTATGTGAATCGCGCTGCGGTCCGTTACAAGCAACGCGATTACAAAGGAGCCGTTGAAGACTGCAACAAAGCGATACAGTTGAATCAGAAATACGGCGAAGCTTACATGAATCGCGGTATTGCCAAAGAAATGCTGCGCGACGATTCGGCTTGTTCCGATTTTATTAAAGCGGCTGACCTCGGCGTAAAACAGGCCTTACAATATTCTGCAGAATGCCAATAAAAATTTTCACAATGAAAAAATTATTCTCCTCTTTATTTTTTATTTCTGTTCTCGTTTCCGGTGCCGGAAAAATTTCCGCGCAAACCAACACAGAATGGGATGACAAGAATTTTCCGGATCATAAAGCTTTCAAGGAAGCCAACAAACATTATGAAAAAGGAAATGATATTTTCGGGCAGGCGCAGGCGTCGCAGGCCGGCGAGTTGAAATATTTTATTGACAAGAATCATTACCTCCCGAATGGGATCAATGAACTCGGTGGTGCGGGCGGCGATCTTTTCAAGCAGGCGCTCGATGAATTTCTCATTGCAAATACATTCAACCCGAACAGCGCAACGCTGAATTATAAAATGTCGATCTGCTATTATAATATTTCTTCGCAGAAACAAATGGGATTGAGTTACATTGAGAAAGCAAATAAACTCAATCCGAATGTTGCTCCTGATGTGCAGTATTATCTCGGGCGGCTTTATCACCTGAGCGCACAATGGGATAAAGCGATCACAGCATACCGCGCTTATCTTGTTCCGCTGAATGTGGACGGAGCAAAAAATAAAGATAAAATCGCGGATATGAATCGCAAGATCCAGGAATGTGTGAACGGAAAAGAATTCCAGAAAAACCCGCAGCGCGTTTTCATTGATAATCTCGGTGCAACGGTAAATACTTCCGATCCGGAATACACACCGCTCATAACCGCCGATGAATCTGAAATGTTATTTACATCGCGCCGCGCAACTTCTACAGGAGCAAAAAAAGATGAAGACGGGCAATATTTCGAAGATCTATATCAAACAAATTATGTGAACGGGCAATGGACCGCGCCGGTGAATATGGGAAAGCCCATTAACACAGATGACCATGATGCAACGGCAGGCCTTTCTCCCGACGGACAAAAACTGTATGTATATCGTCCAACGAACGGCGGTGATCTTTATGAAAGTGTTTTGAAAGGCGACAAGTGGACTGATCCGGAACGAATGAATAAAAATATTAATTCTGATGGACACGAATCTTCAGTTTCACTTTCTTTCGATGGAAAAAAACTCTATTACATTTCCGATAAAGACGGTACGATGGGCAACCGCGACATCTGGGTTTCTACAATGGATGCAAAAGGCAAATGGGGAGAGTCTTCGAATATTGGCGCACCGATCAATACAATTTACGGAGAAGAAGGCGTGTTCATTCACCCCGATGGAAAAACAATTTATTTTTCTTCGCAGGGACATAATTCGATGGGCGGTTACGATATTTTCAAAAGTGAATTCAAAGATGGAAAATGGGGAGAGCCGGAAAACCTCGGATGGCCAATCAATGGCCCCGATGATGATGTGTTCTTTGTAATTTCTGCCGATGGAAAACACGGCTATTATGCGTCGAACAAAAGTGACGGACAGGGAGAGAAAGATATTTACAAAATTACTTTCCTCGGCCCGGAGAAACCACTTGCGTTGAGTAATGAAGATAATCTTCTTGCAGGAAGAACTGCGCCGGTGAAATCGATAGAAGCTTTGAAGACGGTGGAAGTTCCTACTGCGCAGGTAACGCTCCTGAAAGGAACGGTGACCGATGCTACCAATGGAAAACCGCTCGGAGCTATGATCGAGATCGTCGATAATTCCACGGCGCAGATCGTTGCAACTTTTCCGGCGAATTCCGCGAGCGGAAAATATTTAGTCTCGTTGCCATCCGGAAAAAATTATGGAATAGCGGTGAAGATGGATGGTTATCTTTTCCACTCGGAGAATTTTGATATTCCCGCCACAGCCATGTATCAGGAAGTGACGAAAGATGTGCAGCTCGAGCCGATCAGCGTCGGCAGTACGATCGTGCTCCGGAATGTGTTTTTTGATTTTGATAAATCGACATTGAAACCGGAATCCGATATTGAACTCGATCGATTGGTGAAGATCATGCAGGATAATCCTACTATAAAAATTGAATTGTCGGGACACACCGATTCAAAAGGTTCCGATGATTACAACCAGAAACTTTCGGAGGCGCGTGCGAAAGCGTGCGTAGATTATCTCGTGGGCAAAGGAATAAAAGCAGATCGTATGACGTGGGTGGGTTATGGAGAATCGAAACCGATCGATACGAATGATACGGATGAGGGAAGAGCGAATAACAGGCGGACGGAGTTTAAGATTACGAGTAAGTAATGAGTTATGAATTATGAGAGAGTAACTCCTATTGTATTTATTAAACTCAAAACTCATTACCATTGTCAAACAGCAGATGAATTCCTCTCCGAAGAAAACTATATTTATTACCAAAGACGGTTCCCCCACTTTATTTCTTCCCGAACACAACGAACATTATCATTCCATTCACGGTGCGGTCACGGAGTCGAAGCACGTGTTCATGAAAATGGGATTGGAAAAGATTCAGGATTCAAGATTGAAAATTCAAAATTCAGCCTTCGACAAGCTCAGTCTGACAAACGAAGGCCTCACGATTTCTATTCTTGAGATCGGTTTTGGAACGGGATTGAATGCTTTCTTAGTGAATGTAAATGCGAAAGCGAATTGTGATTATACTTCGATCGAGGCGTTCCCATTGGAGAAAGAGGAATGGAGTGCGATCAATTATGCGAATAATGATGAAGAGAAAAGCGTGTTTGAAGAATTGCATCGCGCGGAATGGAATGCAAAGATTCAGTTATCACAGGATTTCTCATTGACAAAACTTGAAACAACGCTGGAAAAATATTCTCCTGCGGAAGAAAGTTTCGATCTTATTTTCTTCGATGCATTTTCTCCGCGTGTGCAGCCGGAATTGTGGACGGAGGAAGTTTTTCGGAAAATGTTTTTGTGTTTGAGAAAAAATGGAATCCTCGTTACGTATTGCGCGAAGGGGCAGGTGAGGAGGAATATGAAAGCTGCGGGATTTGAAGTGGAGCGGACGGAAGGCCCGCCGGGAAAACGCGAAATGCTTCGCGCATTCAAAATTTAAAATTCAAGATTCAAAATTAATCTGTGTAAATCCGTGAGATCTGTGTGACTCATTTTGCTGCATCGAACCAACTTTCTTAACCCTGATGGTGCGTTTTTCCCGAACGCGTTCGGGATTGCGCACCAGCAGGACAGGTGGTTTTATGAAACGCTGAAGCCGCCGTTCCTCGCCTTCATTAAAATTCCGGCGAGCAGGCAAATCAGCAAGAAAAAAAGCCCGGAGAAAATCTCCAGGCCTTTCGTATCTAAGTTCTAAACTCTTCGCACTAAGTTCTCTTAATAATTCCCTTTATACCGGATTGCTTTATCTAATTTTTTCAGCGCGGTAATGTAAGCGCCTATGCGCATGGAAGTTTTGTATTGCTGCGAATTGAACCAGCAATTTTCAAATGCCTGCGCCATGCTTGCGTCATGTTTTGCATTCACTTCATCTTCGCTCCAGTAATGTCCCATGCGGTTCTGCACCCATTCGAAATAAGAAACAGTAACGCCGCCGCCATTCGCCAGCACATCGGGAACAACAACAATTCCTTTGTCATTCAGGAGTTGATCGGCATCTGCTTCAGTGGGGCCATTCGCACCTTCTACAATTAATTTTGCTTTTATATCTTTTGCATTTGCAGTGGTGATCACACCTTGAATTGCAGCCGGAACAAGAAGATCTACTTCTGAAGTGATGAGTTGATTATTCGTGATCTCGTCTCCGCCTTTGAATCCTTTGAGCACACCGCCATTATCAGCAGCAAATTTTATCACATCGTCAATATTGAATCCATTTGCATTATGAAAAGCGGCAGTGTGATCGGAGATCGCCAGAATTTTAATATTCTTCGAAGCGATAAGCCGCGCTGCATTCGATCCCACATTTCCGAATCCCTGCACAGCGGCTGTCGCCGTTTTATAATTGATGCCGATCTTTTTCATTGCAGCGAGTGATGCGACCATTACACCGCGGCCGGTAGCAGCTTCGCGCCCGCGCGATCCACCGAGCGTGATCGGTTTTCCGGTAACAACGCCGGGAGTATCTTCTCCTTTGATGCGGTTGAATTCATCGAGCAGCCACGCCATTTCTTTTTTTCCTGTTCCCATATCGGGAGCAGGAATATCTTTATTCACACCGAACACATCCGACATTGCGCGCGTATATGCACGTGTAATGCGCTCGAGTTCTCCTGCAGATAATTTTCTAGGATCACATTTCACTCCGCCTTTTCCACCACCATAAGGAAGATTTGCGATCGCACATTTTATAGTCATCCACGAAGCAAGTGCGCGAACTTCATCAGCATTCACATCCATTGCATAACGTATTCCGCCTTTTGAAGGGCCAAGATGAGTGGAATGAACCGTACGGAATCCGTCAAAAACTTTTATTGATCCGTCGTCCATTTTTACAGGAAGACTTACGGTAACTTCTCTTTTTGTGTGACGGAGAATCTCTAAAATTTCTGGAGCGAGTCCGTAAAGTGCTGCCGCTTTATCGAGCCGGGCAAGTACTTCTTCGAACATGGTTGCATGCTGAACAACTGCTTTTGCATTTGAAGTTTCTTCGGTCTTTTTATTCATCGTGGTATCCATAAAATATTTTTTGTTTGAGATTTTCCGTTGTGTTTTTAGTGGTGATCCGGAGAACGAAATTAAGGGTTTTTTCAGGACAGGATATGAGCTGTGACAGGCGGCTTTTCGGGGCAGATAAACGTCTGAAAATGAGAGATGAATTCTAATGTGGAAAGTAGAAAGTTCCGGTGTTGAGGAAAGCATCGCACAACCAGTAAACCGCCATGGCAAAAGGAGTGGCGAGAAAAAGTGCATCGAAGCGATCGAGAATTCCGCCGTGGCCCGGGAAAATATTTCCAGAATCTTTTATACCGATGCTGCGTTTGAAAAGAGATTCTGCAAGATCGCCCAGAACTCCGGTGATCGAAATGGTAAAGCCCATCAGTATCCAGAGAATTTCATGACGATAATTGTGCGGATTGCCAATGAACCAGTTCGCGATCATTCCCCCGGCAACGATGGTAAAGATCATTCCGCCGATGAATCCTTCCCATGTTTTTTTCGGAGAAATTCTTTCGAATAATTTATGCCGTCCTAAAAATTTTCCGCAGAGATAAGCCATCGTATCATTCACCCAGATGAGAATGATGAAAGTTAGGAGCGGCGGATAATTATATTTTATGCCTGCATAAGCAGGAAGAAATTCTGCGTGTGGATTCAGGAAACTCATTAGCAGAAATTCCGGTGTAAAAGTCCCAACGATCATGCACATTGGAACAGCGATGTAAATTATTCCGAGAAATGTCCACGCAATGTTTGAAAACGGATTTTCTTTTTTCCGGAAGAGTTCGATGAAGAACGGGAGAAAGACCAATGGAACAAGAAAATGAATTTCATTCGGCAACGGAAATGCTTTGCTAAGAAAGGCAACGACAACTATGAATATTCCCAGCGAAATTCCATAAAGTTTTTGCGGATGTGCGCTGGTTTTCTCAGCGAGTTTGTAAAATTCATTCAGCCCGAGAATAGCGATGAACAGAAACAATGCAAACATACTCCATGCGCTGAAAACCAGGGCAGACACAACCACGATCACGAAAATTGCACCGGTAAGGGTTCGCTGGAAAAAGTTTTTATCCATTGGCAGAACGAAGGTACTAATTGCGTTCTCAAAATACCTGCCTGCCATTCGAATCTGGAATTTTCGAATTACCGCAGTCGCGTACGAGGGACACGAAACGAAAAATTAAAATTTTTCACCAGGCCCCCGGCATGAAAGTCTCCGTGGAATTATTCTGAAAATAATATTTGATGCCGAAATTCTGAAAATAGCAGGGATGCGTTTGCAATCCGAGATTTGGAACCGTCACAAAATCAAGACTGGTTCTTATTTCAGAAGTGAGTGCAAGTTTATTCCAGAATGTATTTTTTCTCGAGAGGCGTAACTGGAATTGCAGGGGAACATAAATTCTTCCGAAAAATGCATTTTTCGTTTTCACCAATTCATTTTCATTATGCAGATCGGAACTCACGGAGTACATGCCCGCTGTTCCTCCTCCCCCGGGATATTGTGTCATGGTCACTTCATGCATCGCGAAATACGAAGCAGTAAAACCAGAATTTATTCCGGCGCCGAATTGAATTCCGTATCCAATTCCGATCGAAAATAATTTTGCTTCATTCGAATGAAAAAGCTGGCTGAGGTCGGCGCTGATCACACTCGTATTCCATGAAAAGGAATAATTCTCAAAGAAAGTAGAATCCATGTAAAAGGTCATGTTGCCTGAAGTGACCGTATCGTAACGAACCGAAGAAGAACGGGAAAAACTTTCGCCGTCGAATTGGAACGAAGCGTAATTCAATCCTGCGCGTACCACCGAATTCCAGGCGTATGAATTTTTCTTTTTTGAGTAAGGAACAAATTCCGCAAGCAGTCCGCCGAGTGCGTTAGTGCTCATGGAATATCCGCTGAGCGTACCTGAACTGGTGAAAGAAGAAAAATCGCCGGAAAGGATCACCGACGAGGGAGCGATCTTTCTCATCTCACCGAGCGTGAATGGAATTTCATTGTAAACATTCATTCCGCCCGACAAAGTGATCGCTTGCGGTTTGAAAAAATGCAGAGAGTCGGGCCGGTGTTGTGCGTGAAGCGCAGAGGCAAGAAATGTGGCAGCGATGATCGGAATAATTTTTTTCATGCAAAGAAGTTTTGTTTAAAGACGAACAATTGCATTAAAGTTGCCAATGAAATTTTATTCCATTACAGGCGGCACATCATCAATCAGGAAAAGATAAATTTCTCCGGGGCCATGAACGCCGGTCACTAATGTTTTTTCGATGTCGGCAGTTCTGCTCGGGCCGGTGATGATGCTCACGCTCGAAGGCAATTCAGGATATTTTTTCTTCAGCGCTTTCAATCCTTCGCGAAGCGTAAAAATAAGTTGGGAAGTTTTCGCGATCACGATATGCTGATCGGGGTAAATGAAACCTCTTCTTCCGCTGCCTTGTCTTGAACTCACGAGAATACTTCCTGTGCGCGCAATAAGAAATTCACAACCGGTAACCGAAGTTTTTGCTTCAGAAATATCTTTTTTTTCACCGGTAAATTTTACGCCGGCAGTTTTCAATAATTCGTGAATTTCTTTTTCTCCGCACCAGATAGTACCGAAACTTTCATCGGCGGTCAACGCACCGATATTGTAAATGAAATCTTCTTCGTTCTCGCAGAAAATAAATTGTCCGCCGGCATCAGAGAATTGTTGCGCAAAAACAAGTTCGAGCGCATCTTCCGGTTCATGATAAATATTGCTGTCGAAATCGATGGAAGGTTGCTCCGCGCGTGATTTGTGAATGAGTGCTGCCCGTACTTTCTTGAGAATTTTTTCCCTGGAGGTGGTGTCAGTCATTTTTGAGATAGGGGAGATTAGAGCTTAGAACTTAGAGTTTAGAACTTAGAGTTTTTGTAAACAGTACCTGACAGTAGTTGCTGCCTGAAGGAATAAGTCATGCGTTGAATCTCGTCAATTTTTTTGAGAACAGGAGCAACCTGATATTCCTGAACCAGGTCGAGCCTTTGCGCGATGACCAATTGCGACATCAGTTCACAAGATGATCCATTGGAAATTCCGAGAAATCGGGCGAAATCTTTGTTGGTATTTCTGCCGGCGCCCTCAGCAATATTTGAGGAAATAGAAACAGATGCTCTTCTCGTTTGTGAGATCAATCCGAATCTTTCGTCCGACGGAAAATGAGAAGACAGTTCGTAAACATTTACAGCGAGATCAATCGCTTCATTCCAGATTTTAAGTTTTCTTACAATGTGTTTCATAAATAAAAATTAATAATAGATAAATAGGAGGCAAAACTATATTTCCGGCAAACAACCCTCAAAAAAAATTACTAACATCCTGATTTCCCATTTCCCACTTCCCATTTCTAAGTTCTCAGTTCTTACCTCTCAGTTCTCACTTCTCACCTCTATTCCTTCGGGGCATCAACTTTCGGAACTGCAGGAACATCTTTTCCTTCTGCTGCTTCTTCTCCCGGCTCCACGATCGGTTCATCCACTTCAATGGCATTCTTCATTTGTTCCGGCGTAGGATTTTCATCTGATTTATCCCATTTGCGTTTTCCGAAAATTGTTTCGAGATCTTCTTTGAAAATAACTTCCTTCTCCATGAGCTTATGCGCAAGCTGGGACAGTTTATCTCTATTGTCACGCAGGATCTGTTTTGTTTTTTCGTAAGCAACAGCAATCAGTTTTTTTACTTCTTCATCTATCGTCTCGGCTGTTTTTTCGCTGTAAGGTTTATTCATCATGAATTCCTGTCCGCTCGTATCGTAGTAGGAAATATTTCCCATTTTTTCATTCAGTCCATAATACATGACCATCGCATAAGCCTGTTTGGTCACACGCTCGAGATCACTCAGTGCACCGGTAGAAATTTTTCCGAACACCACTTCCTCTGCCGCTCTTCCGCCAAGAGTTGCACACAACTCATCCATGAATTGTTCGGTGGTTGTCAATTGACGTTCATCCGGCAGATACCAGGCAGCGCCCAACGAACGCCCGCGAGGAACAATGGTCACTTTTACCAATGGCGCCGCGTGTTCGAGCATCCAGCTTACTGTGGCATGGCCTGCTTCGTGGAATGCGATCGTTTCTTTTTCTGCTTTGGAAATAATTTTATTTTTCTTTTCGAGTCCGCCAATGATACGATCCACTGCATCGAGAAAATCCTGTTTCTCCACTAATTTTTTATTGTGACGCGCCGCAATGAGTGCCGCTTCGTTACAGATGTTTGCAATATCAGCGCCGGAAAAACCGGGGGTTTGTTTGGCAAGAAAATCCAAGTCAACAGTTTTATCGAGCTTCAATGGTTTCAGGTGCACCTGGAAAATAGCACGACGTTCATTCAGGTCAGGAAGATCAACATAGATCTGGCGATCGAAACGTCCTGCACGCAGGAGTGCGCGGTCGAGTATGTCAGCGCGATTCGTTGCAGCAAGAATGATCACACCGCTGTTTGTTCCGAATCCATCCATCTCAGTGAGTAATTGGTTCAGCGTATTTTCTCTTTCATCATTCGCACCTTGTGAAATGCTGCGCCCACGCGCGCGGCCAATCGCGTCGATCTCGTCAATGAAAATAATGCACGGCGCTTTTTCTTTCGCCTGTTTGAAAAGATCGCGCACGCGCGATGCGCCTACGCCTACGAACATTTCCACGAAGTCGGAACCCGAGAGTGAGAAGAAAGGAACTTTCGCTTCACCGGCAACTGCTTTTGCGAGCAGTGTTTTTCCTGTGCCGGGAGGGCCAACGAGCAATGCGCCTTTCGGAATTTTTGCACCGAGATCGGTATATTTTTTCGGGTGCTTGAGAAAATCAACGATCTCTTTGATCTCCACTTTTGCTTCTTCAAGTCCCGCCACATCATTGAACGTCACATTCACAGAAGTGTCTTTGTCATAGAGCGAGGCGCGCGATTTACCGATGTTGAAAATCTGCCCGCCTCCACCTCCACCCATTCTGCGCATAACAAAAATCCAGAGTACCACGAGCATGAGGATCGGAAGAATCCAGCTGAGATGGTCAGAAAGATTCTGATGTTTCACTTCCCTGATGGGAATGTATTCTATTCCGTCTTTTTTATAATGAGCAGAATCTTCGGTAGCGCGAATTTGTTTTTCCAGTTCTTCAGACCAGGTACTCGACAATTGCAAATGCGCTTCTCCGGGAGGAACCGGTCCTCTCCATCCTTTGTTTTTTGATTTGATATCGGCAATGGAAGGTGCGCTTGCTTTTTTATCATCGAGAACAATCTCCATCACGTTATTATCATTGGACACGCGCCGGATCTCAAGTACGGCATGATCTTTCACCAGCGCAGTGAATTCATTGTAATTTACTTCCGGCAAACTGTTCATCATTCCCGGAACAAAAAATCCAATCAGCCCGGCAATGATGATGATGTACACCCAGAAAAATCCTGCAGGCGAACGCGGCAATTGTGGTTTACGCGGATTTCCTTTATCGCGAAAACGGTCCTGGTCATTATCCGGCTGCTGCTGATTCTGATTCTCACTCATAATTCGTGCTTTTAATTCAATGTCGTTTATGCGGCCGGTTATATTTTATTTCCGAATAGATTTTCTGTAGTGCGCCGTTAAGAAGTGTTAACCGTGAACAGCGGCTTTTTTTGCCTTCTGAAATTTTACTTCTGCTGCATCGGCCCAAAGCGATTCAAGATTGTAAAAGTAGCGTGTCTCTCTTTCAAAAACGTGAACGATAACGCTGATATAATCGATAAGCACCCAGGTTGCATTTTCTCTTCCCTGCGAACGATAGGGTTTTTGTTTCAATTCTTTTTTCACTACTTCTTCTACGGAGTCGGCGATGGCTTCCACCTGTATGTTCGAATTTGCTTCGCAGATGATGAAGAAATCAGTGACTGCATTTTCCATCGGGCGCAGATCGAGGCAAACGATCTCTTCTCCTTTTTTTTCGAGAATTCCTCTTACTACAGATTCGGCAAGGGTCATCGACCCGTTCTTATCTGCCGGTTTCGATCTGACGGAACTTTTTTTCTTTCCGCTTGCTTTTGCAGGTTTGGATTTGCGTGAAGGGGCAGAAGTTTTTTTTGCCGGTTTCTTCTTCTTCTTTTTTACTGCGACAGTTTTTTTCTTTTTTGCTATGCTCATCAATGTGTTTTCCGCTGAGGACGGAGGATTGAATTTTATTGTTATTATTGAGAATCAAAGGTAACTAAAATTGACCTTGCGGATGCAGGAAGCGCTTTTCATAGGGCAGCAGTTAGTGAAGCTGAAAGAGGTGGATTCCACCAATACGTATGCTTTGCAGATGATACGGAACAGGGAATTTATGGAAGGCATCGTGATCATTGCAGGTCTGCAGACCGGTGGACGAGGGCAGAGAGGAGCGGAATGGATGAGTGAAAGCGGAAAAAATATTACGCTCAGCATTTTACTCAAACCTTCATTCCTCGGGGTTACAGAACAATTCGATCTCACGCGGGCAGTAGCGCTCGCATTGGCAGAGGTCACTGAAAAATTCGTCAGCGAAAAAAAAATTCTGATCAAGTGGCCGAATGATATTTACGCCGGCGAAAAAAAAACAGGCGGCATACTCATCGAGAATATCATTTCAGGGAATGTGATCGCTTCTTCCGTGATCGGGATCGGTTTGAATGTTAACCAGGAAAAATTCGAAGGTTTGCCGAATGCTACGTCGTTCTTTATTGAATCAGGAAAAAGTTCTGCAATGGAAAAAGTGCTCGCAGAATTATTTTCCTGCGTGGAGGCGCGTTACCTGCATCTGCGCGCGGGAAACGAAGTTCTTCTGCGTGAAGAATATGAAAAAAAATTATTTGGCAGAGGCGAACAGAAGCGATTCACTGATTTCAGGAAGATCTTTCATGCAGAGATCGTGCATGTGACGCCGGAAGGAAAACTTGTTCTTCGAATGGAGAACGGCGAAGAAAAAAGTTTTGGTTTTAAAGAAGTGGGAATGCTCTGATCTCTTTTCCTTTTCAGGTTACAGTCCACGCTTCTGCCTTTTCAGAAAAAAGTTTTTTGGTGCGTTCCCAAACTTCGGTGAACAATTCGCTCTTCCTGTAATTTTCAAGGTCTTCTGCCGATCTCCATTGGGAAATGGTGAAGAAAAGTGTTTCGTCATACAAGTCTCTTCTCAATTCCACTGAAATACATCCGGGACTCGCCGCGATCTTTTCTTTATTCGCAGAAAAAATTTCCATGAATGTACCGGTCGCTTCATTCCTGAATTTCATTTTCACGATCCGGGTAATGGTTTTCATTCGCATTTGAAATGTTTCTGTGCAATAGAAATATTATTATTCAAACCTGATCCGTATTACTGTGCCGATCTTCATATTCAGCAAGCCGGATGCTTTGCCAAGGTTCATTGCAATTTCGAGAACGCCTGATGAATTGAAGAATGCAAGTTTTTCTCCCTGAGGAACATCACTGTACGTTCTGCTTAATTCTGTTATTTCATCGCGCGTAAGATCGATCGTGAAAAGTCTTCCCTTGCCAATGCGGTCGAATTCATCGCCGGTAATGTCGGTGATCAGGTTCCCGAAATTATCAATGTGAACGATGGTTCCTTTCAGCACATCATTTTCGGGTGGAGCAACAGGGCGAATACGCTGCGTGATCCTGTCCAATTCAGTTCCTAATTTTTCGAGTGGAATTCCGTTCGCAAGTTTTATCGCAGCAGGAACATAAATATCCCTTGCCGCGAATGTTGATGGTTCTTCTCCGGCTTTGGCAAGAAGAATGATCTTCGAGGGTTCTTCTTCATTGGAGAGCAAAGAAAATATCCCGTTATCACAACCAATAAAAAAATGTTTATGCAACCGTATCGCAACATGATCGAATGGACCTCCGCCGCTGTTCACAGAAATAATGTGAATA
Organism: Bacteroidota bacterium; assembly: GCA_016194975.1. Taxonomy (NCBI): domain Bacteria; kingdom Pseudomonadati; phylum Bacteroidota; species Bacteroidota bacterium. The sequence goes on along the minus strand of JACQAM010000007.1, from coordinate 82,954 downwards.
CTTCCGGCCGGAAATTCCGGGAATGCGCGGCTGAGAATGAAAGCTGCCTGTGCAAAATCAAAAGCCGGAACCTGATGACTGATGTCGATGATGTGTGTATTCGGCAATTTACCGATGAGCGCACCTTTTACCGAAGCCATATAATGGTCTTTCAATCCGAAATCGGTAGTGAGCGTAATGACCGGCATTTTGTTCCTTGCAGTTAGGATGAAATACTTTTAATTTGTGGTAAAATTAGCGAAATAGGTTGGAGGCCTGTGGCGAAGAAAAATTTGCACTGAACTGCATTGATTTTTCAAACCAGAACTGAATAAATTGGCAGAAAAGAATATTGAAATCGTCAATGTGGATCCGGTTGTGATCTTCGGGGTGAATGATACCAAACTCGAATACATCCGCTCCTTCTTTCCCAAACTGAAGATCATTGCCCGCGGTGAGATGATGAAAGTGGTGGGAGAAAATTCGGAGATCAACCGCTTCGAAGAATCGATCGATGCACTTATGCAGTATTTCAAAAGATACGGAACACTCACGAACGATAATATCGATGCGGTTCTCGGCGCAAAAAAAAATCAGCCCAACGGGGAGAAGCAGGAATCGCCTGCCCGGATGACACAGGCGGACGGAGAAAATAATATTCTTGTTCACGGGAATAACGGATTGCTCGTGAAAGCACGAACACCCGGACAGGTACGCCTCGTTGAAAGCACAGAAAAAAATGATCTCGTGTTCGCTATTGGCCCGGCTGGAACAGGAAAAACTTACACTGCAGTTGCGCTTGCAGTGCGGGCATTGCGCAATCGTGAAGTGAGAAAGATCATTCTCACGCGCCCCGCTGTAGAAGCAGGAGAAAATCTCGGTTTTCTCCCGGGCGATCTTAAAGAAAAACTCGATCCGTATCTTCAGCCGCTTTACGATGCATTGTTTGATATGATCCCCACCGAAAAACTGAAACAGTACATCGAATCGAATGTGATCCAGATCGCTCCTCTCGCGTTCATGCGCGGGCGCACACTCGACAATGCATTTGTCATTCTCGATGAAGCGCAGAATGCAACCGAGAGCCAGTTGAAAATGTTTCTCACGCGCATGGGGCCTTCTGCAAAATTCGTTGTCACCGGCGATGTGACGCAGATCGATCTTCCGAGAAATCAACCGAGCGGATTATTGCAGGCCATTCGCATCATCAGCGGCGCAAAGGGAATTGATTTTATTTTTCTCGACAACAATGATGTAATACGACATACATTAGTAAAACGTATAATTGAAATTTATGATAAAGGAAAATCAAATGAATAGCGCGCTTACTGAAACAAAATTCAGTTTGCCCGGACAAACCGCATTTTACAAAGGGAAAGTGCGCGATGTGTACACAATAAAAAATGAATTGCTGGTGATGGTGGTCTCCGACCGCATTTCCGCATTCGATGTTGTACTTCCAAGAGGAATTCCTTTTAAAGGACAAGTGCTTAACCAGGTGGCAGCACATTTTCTGGAAGCTACAAAAGACATTGTTCCCAATTGGGTGATCGCTGTTCCTGATCCGGTTGTTACCGTTGGAAGATTCTGCGAACCTTACAAAGTGGAAATGGTAATACGCGGATATCTGAGCGGGCACGCGTGGCGCGAATACAAAGCGGGCAAGCGCAGCATTTGCGGAGTGACAATGCCCGATGGAATGAAAGAGAACGATAAATTTTCGGAACCGATCATCACTCCCACTACAAAAGCGTCAGTCGGACATGATGAAGATATTTCGAGGGAAGAGATCATCAGTTCCGGGCTTGTGGCAGAAAAAGAATATGTGCAGCTCGAAAATTATACGCGCGCACTTTACGCGCGCGGCAATGAAATGGCAGCACAACAGGGATTGATCCTTGTAGATACAAAATATGAATTCGGCCAGATGAATGGAACAATCTATTTGATGGATGAAATTCACACACCCGATTCGTCGCGCTATTTTTATCTTGATGGTTATGCAGAACGTCAGCGGAAAGGTGAAGAACAAAAACAACTTTCGAAAGAATTCGTTCGCCAGTGGCTCATCGAAAACGGGTTCATGGGAAAGGAAGGACAGCAGATTCCTGTTATGACGGATGAATATGTGGCCAGCGTTTCGGATCGTTATATAGAACTTTACGAAAAAGTTACTGGAAAAAAATTCGAGCGGGCCGATGTTTCGGTGATGAAGCAGCGCGTGGAAAAAAATATTATTTCGTTTCTTTCCGGAAAATAGTTGTGATTCTCATTTCATTTTCTATTTTTATCGCAATCCAAAAAAAAATACTAACCACTAAAAACAAAATTTTATGGCAGAAACAGGAAAAATAAAAGTCATTAAAGACGATATGGGATCAGGCGGCGGTATCACTTACACCTCAGGTGGAGGTTCTACCGGCTCTATCGGCGGCGGCGCTATTGATCTCAGTCAGATTCTAGTAACGGTTGTCAGTGATCGTACCGGTCAGGAATATATTTTCAACATCCCTTATTACGGTTCCATGAATCTTAATGTAGGCGACTCCGTAAAATTTGAAGTGCTTCCTCAACCCATGCAGAAACCTGATATTCCAGTCTATCTTGAAAGAATACAAACTGGAACAATTGCAACTATCAATGCAGATGGCGCTTCAGGAACGATCACGGAAAAAACTTCCGGGAAAACCGTGAACTTTTATCAGGCACACCTTGCTGAATTACGAATTGCAGTAGGTGATTCGGTCAGATATACACTTGTTTACACCACTAAGGGTGAAATTGCAGTGAATGTAGGCCAGAATTGATCTTCAATTATTCTTTTCTAACACTCCCGTATTTTGCATTCGCTTAGTGCGGGATTGTTTTTTTATCTTCGTTTCAACCCCATTCATCACGATGTCCTTTTTCAGGAGTACAACAAAAATATTTTTTTCATTTCTGATCTTATCGGTTGCATTTCCGTGTGCAGCACAGCGGGAACTGGCCGACAGCATTAAACGTGTGATGGGTTTTTCGAATGACACTTCCCGTGTTATTCTTTTGCTGAGACTTTCTGATGCCTACAGCCAGTATGATCTTAAAAAATCGATAGAACCTGCAAGTGAAGCAAAAGCTTTATCGGTTCAATTAGGGAACGACACTTTACTCGCAAGGGCACTTCAGAATATCGGGCACATTAATTTTAAAATGGCACATTATGACGATGCGATATTGAATTTCGAAGAATCGATAAAAACTTTTAAACAAATTGGGCTCGAAAAAGACGCCGCTGCAGTTCTGAATTCAGAAGCAGATGCTTACCAGAGCAAAGGAGACTTCAACGAAGCGCTGAATAAAAGTTTTGATGCCTACCGGATCTGTGAAAAATCAAATGATAAGAATGGTATGGCGGGATCTCTTATTGCATCTGCAATTGTTTATAGCACGATGGGAAATTCCAATAAAGCCATAAATGATTATGAAAAAGCAATGACGCTTTCAGAAGAGGCCGGCAATCTCTCCTACGAAGCTACTGCCTTAGGTAACCTTGCCAATATTTATGGCGACAAGGGCGACACCGCTAAAGCGCTCGAGTGTTACATGAAAGCAAAAGACATTGATGAAAGAACAGGAAATAAATTCGCCTTGGGAAAAGTAATGGACAATATTGGATCTACGTATGAAGAAATGGGTCAATTCGATAAAGCAATGGATTATCTCATGCAGGCGCTCGCGATTCAGAAACAGACGGGCGATGAGAAAGGAATGGCCGTTACGCTCGCAAATCTTGGAAGTACCAGCGCCGATCTGGGAAAACAGGACCAGGCGATCAGCTATATGGAGCAGTCGTACACCATTGCAAAAAAAATTGAAGCATCGAAACTCGCCATGAATATTCTCGAAAGCACTTCGCAGGTTTACCAGAAGATCGGCAATCCGCAGAAAGCACTTGAGTATTACAAAAAATATTCCAGCATGAAGGATTCGTTGTTCAACGATAAATTGTCGAACAGTATAGCAGAAATGCAGGCGAAGTACGATGTGGAAAAAGCGGAGAACGCCACGCGCACAGAAAAAAAGCAGAAACAACTCATCACTATCGGCGCATTCATCGGCGGATTTTTATTTCTCATTATCGTTTTCTTCCTCTGGAACCGTGCTGTTGTAAGGAAGCGGACCAATGTGAAACTGAACATGCAGAAAGCGGAGATCGAAAATAAAAATGTGAAATTGCACGCGGCGAATAAAGAGATCGAATTGAAAAATAAAGATATCACCGATAGCATTCAGTACGCAAGCCGCATCCAGGAAGCGATTCTGCCCGAAGTGGAATTCGCCAGCACTTTTCATGAAAAAGGATTTATTCTTTATCGCCCGAAAGATATTGTGAGCGGCGATTTTTACTGGATGGCGCAAACCAATGATCATTTACTTTTTGCGGCGGTTGATTGTACAGGCCACGGAGTTCCCGGCGCGTTCATGAGTATCGTGTGCAGCAACCTGCTCACGCAATCGGTGAAAGAACATGGCATCACGCAGCCGAATGAAATTCTCAATGATGTGAACATCCGTTTATCGGAAACGCTTCGGCAGCGACAGGATGAATCGCGTGTGCGCGATGGTATGGACATTGCACTCTGCTGCATTCACAAGCACTCGAATAAATTAGAATTTGCCGGCGCATACAATCCTGTTTTTATTTTCCGCGGAAAAGAATTCATTGAATTGTCTCCCGATAAATTTCCGGTCGGACTTTTTGTAGAAGAAGAATTGAAAAAATTCACACACAAAGAATACGCGCTGCAGAAAGGCGACCGCCTTTACATTGCATCCGATGGCTATTCCGACCAGTTCGGCGGAGAACTCGGAAAAAAATACAAGCGCAGTTCGTTCGTCGATTATCTCTCGAAAATTCAAACAGAACCGTTCGTTACTCACCGCAGGCTACTGGAGAAAGAACATCTCAGCTGGAAAGGAAATTTCGAACAGATCGATGATGTGCTGGTGATGGGAATGGAGGTTTGAGTATTGAGTATTGGGTTTTGGAATTTTGTTCAATACTCAGAAGCAAATTATTCTTCCCGGCCAAATTGATGTTGGGGCTTTTCCTACTTTTATCATGGCCAATGCACCCTGCAAAAACCTTTTTCTTTTTTTTATTCCTCATTTTTCCGCGGCTCATTTCCGCGCAGGCTTCCATCGCCGCTTATAATTATTCCATCACCATCGATCTCCAGAATGTAAGTGAAGACAAAGACCGTGTGAAAGTGACCGTGCTTCCTCCTGCAGTGAGCGGGCCGGTTGTAAAATATATTCTCCCTACCTATTTGCCAGGCGTTCCCGGAAAAGTTGATGCAGGACGATTCATTCACCAGTTCTATGCCATTGATGATCGCGGATTTCAGCTCAAGGTGAAAAAGAAAGGAGAGAACACTATTCTCCTCTTCCTGAAAAAAGGAGAAACACTGCGCAAGATCGAATACTGGATCGACGATACATGGGATGCTGAAAAAGTGAAAGCAAAAGAATCGGATGAGAAATTCAATTACGTTCCGCAATGTGCTGGAACGAATATCGATGCCGGAAATAATTTTGTACTCAACCACGCTTTTATTTTCGGTTATCTAGAAGGGCTTGCGAATATTCCGTACAACATCACCATCATAAAACCCGATGAACTGGAATCCTCTTCTTACCTGAAGATCATTCACCAAACGCGGTCAAGAGATGAATACCATGCAGCTACTTATTATGAACTCATCGATAATCCGGTCATGTATTCGCGTCCCGATACATGCAGTTTTTCCGATGGAAGAATAAATATTTCCGTTTCTGTTTTTTCGGAGAATGGAAAAATCTCGGCGCGGCTTGTGCGCCGGCTCATTGCAGCACAGACGATGGCCAACCTTAATTTCATAGGCGACATAGGCGAACAGAATTTCAAAATGATTTTTTATTTCACTACTCCTTTTAAAACGATCCTCAATAAATATGGCAGTTACGGCGGACTTGCCCATCGTCACTGTTCATTTTATTTCATGTCTGAAATTGCAGATGAAGATGAACTCGAGAGCGAAGTGCAGCGTGTTACTTCCGGAGATATTCTTCATTTGCTTTCACCGCTCGATTATCTTTCTTCCTGCGGATCGGGCGATCTTTCGAAACCGCAGATGTCTTCGTCGTGGTGGTTTTGCCAGGGAGCGAACATGTATCTCGGATGGCTTTCTGCGGTACGCGATTCTTTTACCAGCGAAAATGAATTCATGGGCGCAGTGAGTGCGAAGATCCGTTTGTCTCTCGTGTGTCCTGAAAAACCGGTGAGTGATGTTGTGAATGCGATCACCATGATGAAGAGTCCGCTCCGGCGCGAAGGCATACGCGCGAAAGCCATGCTCGTTGCTTTTTTGCTCGATATAGAAATTACAAAAGCAACAGGAGGAAAAACAGGTTTGCGCGAACTCATTCTGCAAATGAATGCAAACGGAAGAATTCCGCCCGACTCGCTGGAGAAAAAAATAATTCAACTCTCGGATCCTGCCATTGCCGGTTTTTTCCGCGATTATGTGAATGGAATAAAACCATTGCCGCTCATCAAAGATCTTGAAGCGATCGGTTGGGCGTATGCACCTTCTTCTATTGATTCTGTACTCACGTTCGGACAATTCGGTTTGCTTTATGATGATGAGAAAGATGCATTCCTCATTCACAACGCCGACACCACAAATTTATTCGGACTGAGAAATGGAGATCGTTTGCTGAGTGTGGATGGAGTAGTGGTAGGCGCTGCAAATTTTGATGAAGCATTGCTCCCCGTGTATTCGCCAACGGATGAACAAATAGTGGAGATCCGTTTCATCCGCAATGATCAGAACATGGTGGCTTCTTCGTACCCGATGGAGAAAACGGTGCTCATCGATTATTTCATAAAAGCAGATCCGGCGGCGAATGACGATGAACTTTTACTGCATGATAGAATTTTTCATCCGCTAATGAACTGATCATTGTCTTTAACGCGAAAAATAATACGCTGGCATAAACTGAAAGACGATCCCGAAAAATTTTCATTGGGAATTCCGGTAGTTCGTTTCATAGCCGGAAAAAAGATCTGTCTCGTGCGCACGGGCACAGGCGTTCACGCGATAGAAGAAAAATGTCCGCACAACGGATTCTCGCTCGAGTACGCGTCGTGCACGCCCGATGGCGAGGCGATCATTTGTCCATTGCACCGTTATGTTTTTGATTTTAAAACCGGACGCGCGCGCGGAGGAGCCGCAGAAGCAGCACGTGTTTTTCCAATAGAAAAAAGAGAAGACGGATATTATTTGGGAACGGAAGAAACGGAGTGGGGATGGTTTTGAGTTCGCACAAGCAGGCGCGCAGCGGCAGTTTTTTTTAGTGAATTAAATAAATTCCAATGGCGAACCAATAATTTGCTCTGATTATTATTTATTGGTAAATTTCATAAAAATATTGCTGTCATATTTTGAGAAATGAAAAGACTGGCTTGACAATAAAAACTAAAAAAAATGAAAACAAAATTACTTATCGTATTTATCGCACTTTGCACAATTGCAAATGCACAAAACACGTGGATTCAAAAACCTTTATTCGGCGGGGGATTTAGAAGCGATGATGTTGGTTTTGCCATTGGTTCAAAAGGATACATAGGAACGGGTTGGAGCAACACTGCTTTGACAAAAGACATTTGGGCATATGACACACTAACAAACGCATGGACTCAGGTAGCAGATTTTGGCGGTTCTCCGAGAAGTTGGGCTGTGGGATTTGCAATTGGCACCAAAGGATTTATTGGGACAGGATTAGATACCTGCTCGGTTTGTCAAGCGCGAAAAAAGGATTTCTGGGAATATAATTCAACTACAAATATTTGGACTCAGAAATCCGACTTTGGAGGAACAGCACGATACTTGGCAGTAGGTTTTTCAATCGGGGCCAAAGGATATATAGGCACAGGAAATGACGGTGTAAATGAAAATGATTTTTGGGAATATGATACCACTTCAGATTCGTGGTCACAGAAAGCTTTTTTCGGAGGGCTTGAAAGGAATGGGGCATTTGGATTTTCAATTGGTACCAAAGGATATATAGGCGGCGGCAGTAGTAATTATAATGATTTTTGGGAATACAATCCTTCAAATGATACATGGGCACAAAAAGCAAATGTCATTGTATATGATCCGTTCTATGCAGCAGCATTTTCAATTGGAAATTATGGTTATGTATTAACAGATGATAGCGGTGCTGGAAGTGATTTCGGGGAATATGATCCCATAACAAACACATGGATATTAGTTGCTAATCTTGCATCGCCGCGCAATGAAGGAGTTGGATTTTCTATTGGGAATAGAGGATATATTGGAACTGGACATGATGGAAGCGGAAGAAAAAAGGATTTCTGGAAATACACGCCTTGCTCTTCTTTTCCTACTGCTACAATTACGGCAAGCGGGCCAACAACATTTTGCAGTGGCGGAAGTGTAACGCTTACTGCGAGTACCGGTAACAGTTATCAATGGTGGAGCAGTCAAACCACACAAAGTATTGTGGTTTCAACAAGCGGAAGTTATGCAGTAATTATTACTGATTCCTGCGGAACTGCAACTTCATCTCCCGTAGTTGTTACGGTAAATCCCTCACCAACGGTCACCATTACTCCTTCCTTAGATACCATTTGTGTCGGCGAGTCGGTAATACTTTCCGCTTCTCCAAACACAAATTATTTATGGAGCACGAGTGCGACGACCTCTTCTATTTCAGTTGCTCCAACTACTACTACTTTTTATTCTGTTTCAAGTACAGGTGCAAACGGATGTATCGGGATGGACACTGCAAATATTATTGTTCTTACGTGCACTGGCGTTTCCCAATTGGAAAATAATAATGATTTTATTATTTATCCGGATCCTTCAAACGGAATTTTCAATTTGAATTCCCAAACAGCGAATGGGGAAATTTCTGTTTGCAATGTGTTGGGAGAAATTATTTTTCAATCAAAGATCAATTCTCCAATATCCACAATTGATTTATCCAGTCAATCAAGTGGAATTTATTTAATGACTGTGAAAACCGAAAAAAAATCTTTCACACAAAAAATCATTATTCAATAGGATTGATTATTGATATTCACTAATAAAGAGCGCATTAATATTCCTGAACAAGTGATTCCAATGGGATATTAAGTTTCACATGAAGGTTACGAACCATTTCGAGTGTTAGCTTACGTTTACGAGTTAGAATTTCACTAACACGACTTGTATAACCCAAAATAGCACCGAGCTCTTTCTTTGTCATACGCATTTGTTCCATGCGATATAGAATGGCCTCAACAGGATCTGGCGCTTCAATTTTATAGTTTTTGTCTTCGTAATCTTTAATAACAAGAGCAAGAAGCTGAGCCTCTTTCCCTTCTTTAGTATTTGACTTTGCAAGAAAAATTTCTTCAAAGCGAGCCAAAGCTTTCAAATACTGCTTTTTAGTTTTTAATACTTCTACTTCCATTGCTTTACAGTTTTACTTTCAGTGGTATAGTGCTATTTTTTCTTATCTATTTTTTCTTTTTTTTTTTCGGTTTAAACATGTCTATTGTATTTGCGTCAATCGAATCATACTCCTTATGCGTTCCAATAAATTTGATAAATACCCAGCCATTCTCGTAATTGATCGAAGCTACCAACCGGTAGTCATTCCCCTTGATGTCAAAAACAGCACGGCTGCTTTTGAGAATACTTACACTCCCTCCATAATCCTGTTTAACCTGGTTTGGTATTTTCCAGTTTTTTGAAAGAACTTCTTCGTACCAGACTTCCAATGAAACTTTCGCATCCGCGTGCTTACGGTAAGCGTCAATTAGGGAACTCTTGTTGTAAATATTCATTCTGATCACTAATAATACGGTAAAGATAGCCAAAAGTTACCAAAATGGTAAATATATTCCCAAAATGGGAATAATTATCCAGTGAGGTATTTAAATGCACGGACCAGTTTTCCTAGCCCCGATGTGCCCCGAGTACTCGGGGCGCAGCGGGACAGGTGAGAATTTGAAGCACTGAAGCTGCCGCTCCAAACAAAAAACTTCAATAAAAAAATCTGTGCTTCCTGCCCGACTTCGCCATTCCCGTCCTTACCCCGTCCGAATGGCTCGTCCGGGCGGGCGGCACGGGCAAGCAGGCGGGCGTATATCCGTATTATTCGTAATCCGTACCCGATACACTACCTTTATGCCTTCAAACAAACGCGCATGTCTATACACAAAAAAGAAGTAAAAAAAGTAACCACGCACGTACTGCAGGAAATGAAACGCAATGGTGAGAAAATTTCCATGATCACTGCTTACGATTTCACGACTGCGAAAATTGTAGACGCTGCAAGCATTGATGTAATTCTCGTTGGCGATTCTGCTTCGAACGTAATGGCAGGACATGAAACAACATTGCCGATCACACTCGACCAGATGATCTATCACGCATCGAGCGTGGTACGCGGAATAGATCGTGCGCTCATTGTGGTGGACATGCCATTCGGTTCTTATCAGGGAAATTCGAAAGAAGCGCTGAACTCGGCGATACGTATCATGAAAGAATCGGGCGCGCACGCGGTGAAACTCGAAGGCGGAAAAGAAGTGAAAGAATCGGTGGAACGGATTTTATCGGCAGGAATTCCTGTGATGGGACATTTGGGATTAACGCCGCAATCGATTTACAAATTCGGAACATACAACGTGCGTGCGAAGGAAGAAGATGAAGCAAAGCAATTAGTGGAAGATGCAATTCTTCTCGAACAATCGGGCGTGTTTGCGATCGTGCTCGAAAAAGTTCCTGCAGCACTCGCAGAAAAAGTGGCGAAAAAAGTTTCCATTCCCGTGATCGGTATTGGAGCGGGTGGAGGAGTGGACGGACAGGTTTTGGTTTTTCACGATCTCGTTGGACTTACCACACAATTTCACCCGAGATTCCTAAGACGTTATTTGAATTTGTACGATGATATAAAAAGTGCAGTAGAAAAATATATTGGTGATGTGAAGAGGAAGGATTTTCCTAATAAGGAAGAACAATACTAGCTTTTGTACGAACTACGAAATGGGCGAATACGCGTATACAGATTCGCTAAAGAAATGGGCGAATACGCGTAATACAGATTCGCTAAAGATTCGAAAACTATCTTTTGTACGAACTACGAAATGGGCGAATACGCGTAATACAGATTCGCTAAAGATTCGAAAACTATCTTTTGTACGAACTACGAAATGGGCGAATACGCGTAATACAGATTCGCTAAAGATTCGAAAACTTGCTTTAGTTCGTACTAAAGGTGTGTTGAAAAGTTTTTTTGTAATGGATTGAGAAATATTTTCTACCATTGCGCCCTTAATTATTAATTCTAAAAAAATATGAAAGCTGAATTATTACGTAAAGATCTTGTGTATCCTGAATTGAGTTACAAGATCGTAGGATGTGCCTTTGAGGTATTCAAAGCTTTAGGACCAGGTTTGTTGGAGAAGAGCTATCAAAAAGCGTTGGCTGTCTCATTGATAGCCAATGGTCTTGCATTCAAGGAACAAATGAAGTATGATATGTTGTTCCATGGAGAGAAAGTAGCAACCAATTATTTTGATTTTCTCGTCGAGGACAAAATTGTCATCGAATTAAAACGCGGAAAGTTCGATTACCCAAGTGAACTTGATCAGGTACTTCAATATCTTAAAGCGAGCGGTAAGCTTCTTGGAATTATTATTCGCTTTACTGAGAATGGTGTTCAGTTCAAGAGAATAGTAAATTCGCTTTAGTACGAACTACGAAATGGGGGAATACGCGTAATTCACATGCGCGAAAGATTCGAATTGATTTGTAGATATTGTTTGTGCATTCGTACTAAGTACGATTCGCGTTTTCGTAGTTGGCGTATTCGCCCATTTCGTAGTTCGTACTAAGTACGATTCGCGTTTTCGTAGTTGGCGTATTCGCCCATTTCGTAGTTCGTACTAAAGTGTGCGACCGCCGTGAAAATTAACCAACCACAGCAATTGCCCGATGTGATTACTCTCATGCCGAATGTGATGCATAATAGTGTTGCGCATTGTTTTTCCACCGAGAATTTCCCAACTCAATTTATTTTCTGAATCGAGATCTTCCGGATTCAACATTGCAAGATGAGCCATCGACATTTCGTGGACTTTTTTGAATCCGGCATATACTTCTTCCCACGGCGGACCGTTGTCCTGTCCTTCTTCCGCCGGTTTTCCCAATGCAAATAATTTCATCCATGGTAATTCGGGATTTGGCCCGCCGCTAGAACGGAGAATTAAAATACTCTCTGCCCAGGTCATGTGTGCAAAAAGCCAGTAGACGCTGTTGATCTTTCTTCCTTCCACCTCAAATCTTTTTTTGAGATCTGCATTTTTGTTGTCGAGTTTTTTTATGGCGAAGTGCGCAAGTTGCCGCGTAGCATCCACCATGTTGCGCAGCGTTTCCAGTTCAGATTTTTTATCCATAATTATTTTTTCAGAAGCGAACATATTTTTCAGTGAGCATTTTATCGATCCCGCGTGCGCGCGCTTTCTTTGCCTGCTTACGAAGAATGAATTCAAAAATACTCATCCAACCGGGGAGATTGCTTTCAGAAATATCAAAGAGCCATGCAAGAGCGAGTTTATTTTTCGGAAAACCTTTTTTGTCGGTTTCTCCATCCTGCGCGAGTCCGTAACCGATCTGCAGCGATTGTTCAAATCCTATCGACGCCGGGCGAAGTTCAACTTTGAATTTACACGTCTTGCCCGATCGGTTTCGGAACAAATGATGAATGTTGGGATGGGCAGTTGCTGATTCGCCTTTTTTCAGTGTATGAATTTTTTTTCCGAGCCGTATCTGCACTTCGCCTTCGAGGCAGGCAAAACTTTCGGAATACGTTTTGTGATAATGAAGGCCGACCCCGCCTCCATCGGCGAGTTCTACTTCTACCAGAGTACATTCGCCATTGGTATCGGCATGAGTTTTCAGAAATGTGACATGATCTTTCTGAACAGGATTGTAAATCTTTCTTTCCATAGTTTATCTGGTATTAATTTTAGGTTGTGTTTTATTACAACCTGAATTTACGGCAATGGTGATCGACGTGTTTATTCATTAAAAATTAGAAAAGCAGTATTTACAGGAAATTATTTTTCATTCATTTGTTTTTCGAAAAGATACCGGAGGTGCCGTTCAATATATTTTTCTCCGGGCAATAAACTTGCCTGTATCCTTTTTGCGTAATGAAAACTATCGAGGATGTCTTTGTTTTTTTCTTCGATGATGGTGTACGCTTTCTGCAGTTCTGTATTTTTTATTTTTTCCAGTTCCGCTTCTTTTTTCGCGAACTCCACCTGGTTGAGGAACTGGATGCTTTTCAATTTGGTATTCGATTGCATGCTGATCACTTCTTCCTTAATAGAATGGAATTTCCGGTAATATTCTAAAGCTGATTTGTAATTTCCTTCTCTTTCATAAAGTTTACCGATCGATTCGAGGATTTCATAAGACACGCTTCGGAAAGTTGATTTCTCGGCATACACCAACGATTCAAGAAATTTTTCTTTTGCTTCGGAAAAATTATTTTCCAGTTCATCGATTCGGCCCAGCAGCATGAGGAAACGCATAATGCCATAGGGAATTCCTCCTTCTTCGCGCGAACGTTTCAATCCACGTTGCGCGAGTTCGCGCGCTTTTTGAATTTCGCCGGTCTCAATATGCAACTCCACCCAGCGGATGAGTGTAGCAAAGTAACCCAGTGTTTCTGTGGATTCACTTCGCAGTTGCAGACTTTTCGCGAGTGCTTCTTTTGCTTTTTCAAATTCTTTTTTCCGGAGATAAATATCACCGAGGATCATGAGCGCTGCGGAAATTCCTACATCGTCACTCATTTCTTCACGGATAGCAAGCGCCTTTTCGCCGGAACGTTGCGCATCGTCGAGATCATTGAAATGAACATTGATATAGGCGAGCTGAAAATAACAGGCAGCCATTCCTGCTTTGTCATTATTTCTTTCGCGCCATGCGAGACTTTTCTGCAATACACTTATTCCGTCGCTGAAATTTCCCACGCGCACGTGCAGAATGCCGATGTTGTATTGGGCATGTGCCATTCCGGATTCATCGCCGGTCTTTTCATAAATGGAAATACAACGGAATAAATTCTCATACGCTTTTTCATGCTGCGCGAGCTGCATGTGTGAAAAGCCAAGGTGAAGAAGACTCTCCGCTTCTCCTTTATCATAATGGATGGCTTCCGAGATATTCAGCGCGCGCGAGGCAAGTTCGCCTGAATATTTCGGATCGATGTTCCTTCCTTCGAATGAAAACCGGTTGAGCAGATCGGCTTTTGCGCGGTCGTTGGTAAGGAGTTCGAGTTTTGATTCCAGTGCGGATGGTGAAATCATTCTTGAAAATTAGGAAAATAAATCAGGAAAATGAAAGAAGCATTTCGACAGCAGTGAATCAATAAAAAAATCACATTATGATTTTAGGATTGAGTGTTCCTTTTTTATGCCGCGAAGGCACCAGACTGCCCGCCGCACTGAGCTTATTCACGGAGGCGGGGACACGAAGAAAAAAACAAATCGATCCACTACCTGTCCAGCGAGTTCCGGATGTACTTTTCATTCGGCAATAATGCGTTTTGTATTCTTTTCGCATAATGAATGGAATCCAGGATCTCTTTTTGTTTTTCCTCCACTAATAATTTTTGCGCCGAAATAATTTCATTTGCTTTCTGTTTATTCCTGAACGCGCGTAAACTCACGACTGCTACCACGAGCATGAGCGCAAACCCGAGTGCGCCCCCGTACGTGTAAATTTTCTGCTGCTGAATTTCCTGCTTGTGTTTTAAGTCGTCATGCTTTTTTTGTTCTGAATTTTTAATAGAATCAGCAGAAGTTTTTTTATCGAAGCCGTATTGCATTTGTTGTTGAACTATTTTTTTTGTATTCTGTTCATTGATGAGGGAGTCGCGGTAAGTGATATATTCTTTGTAAGAACTATAGGCACCTTTGAAGTCTCCGCAAATACTGTCGAGATGATAAAGTGTTTCGTAACAATCGAGCAATTCATCTTTACTCTGAATTTCCTCTGAGACACGGATTGCATCATCGATCATTATTTTTGCTTTGTTCATTTCATTCAGTTTCATATAAAATTCCGAGAGATTCACGTAAACAGTTGCCACTCCATAATCATCTTCAATTTCCTGTCGTATCTGCAGCGCTTTATTATAATACTCCAATGCTTTATCATTCTTATCTAATCGGTCGTAGACCACTGCGATGTCATTATAACAAGTAGCCATTCCACGTGCATCATCGCTTTCTGTTCTGTAATTAAGCGCCTGCTCATAAAGTTTGAGTGCTGAATCCAGCAGGTTCTGGTCATTATAAATATTGGCGATATTCAACAATCCGTTCCCGATCCCTTTTTTATCCTTCAATGAATCGAAAATGGAGACTGCGGATCGGAAACTCTGCAATGCGTCTTTTAAATTGTTCTGCGATTCATAAACCATGCCCATGTTATTGTAAATTCCGGCCACTCCTTTCCTGTCATTCATTTTTTCCCTGATCTTCAGCGAAGAAAAATAATCGGCGATCGCTTCCTGATAATTTCCTTCTCTCGATGCGATACTGCCGAGATAAGAATAAGAGCGCGCAACTTCCTTTGATAAATTCAATGTCCTGGCACGTTTCAGCGCTTCATTGCCGTTCATTTTCGCGTTTGCATAATCTTCCAGAATAAATTGTTGCCAGCAAATGGAGTTCAGCAACTTTACCTGCTCCGAATCCGATTTTGTTTTTTGAAGAAGATGAGAAAGTGAATCAATTACATTGCCCTGGCAAAAGATCAAATGACCATTTCCGGAAAAAATAAAAAAAAGAATAAGCAGGTAAATTTTCTTCATTTCCTATTGGCAGAGCGGTTCAGGTTCTTTAAAATATATTTTTCATTCGGCAACAGGCTCTGCTGAATCCGTTTCGCATAATGAATACTGTCGAGAATTTCTTTCTGCTTTTCCTCCACTAATTCTTTCTGCCGCGAAATAATTTCATTCGCCCGCTGCTTATTACGGAATGCACGAATCGAAACTATTGCAACAATGAGCATCAATAAAAACCCGAGCGCGCCCCCGTACGTATAAATTTTCTGCTGCTGAATTTCCTGCGTGTGTTTAAGATCGTCGCGTTTTTTCTGTTCCGAGTTTTTTATGGAGTCGGCGGAAGATTTTTTGTCGAAGTCGTATTGCATTTGCGTTTGTACTGTTTTTTTTGTGTTCTCTTCATTGTTGAGACTGTCGCGGTAGAGAATGAATAATTTATAATGTTCCAGTGCAGAGTGAAAATCCATTTGAGCGCTGTCCATTTGAGTGTAAGAAAAATAACATGTTTTTATTCCGAATTTATCACCCGTTTCTTTCGCGAGTTGTAGTCCTTTGTCAAGATACTTTCCTGCTTCCCCGAATTTCTTTTGCTGAACGAGAATATTCCCGATGTTCATGGTACTGGTTTCCACGCTTTGATTATCTCCGATCTGTTCAGCAAGGTTCAATGCGGTGAACTGATTTTTGAGAGCAGCATCAAAATTTTTAAGTGAATAATAAGCCACGCCAATATTGATATACGAAGCCGCACAACCTGCGCTGTCTCCGAGCAATTGTTTTATCTTCAAAGCGGCAAGATGATTGGAAAGCGCTTCATTATACTTACCCTGGTGAGCACAGCACGTGCCGATATTATTATAATCGATTGAAATGCCTGCACTGTCCCCAATTTCGATTTGGATTTTCAACGCTTCAGATAAATTAAAGATGGCATCATTGTAATTAAGCTGGTCGGTGTAAATGGCGCCGATATTCGAATAAACTTTGGCCATACTTCGTTTGTCCCCTGTTTTCTCAGCGATCTTCAAAGCCGAAAGATTATCCTGTAGGGCATCCGGGTATCTTCCCTGATAATAATCCACAGCGCCCAGAATGCGGTAAAGTGTTCCTGTGCCTTTATCAAAATTTAATTTTTGAGAAACCGTGAGGCCGGCAAGTGCACACATTTTCGCTTTATCATAATCTCCATCCTTTATCGAATTTTTTCCTGATTTAATAAAAGCATTCACTTTATTGGTATCATCCTTTGCCATGGACAGTGCTTTTATTAACGAATCCTGTTGTGCGTGGCAACAGTTGACGTTTAATAAAATTATTGCAGTTAGGAAAAGTGGAAAATATTTTTTCATATTAATTTGATCCGGACTTAAGGTGACGTTCAATTAATTTAGCATTAGGCAAAAGCGACTGCTGAATCCGTTTCGCGTAATGAATGCTATCCAAAATTTCTTTCTGCTTTTCCTCCACTAATTCTTTCTGCCGCGAAATAATTTCATTCGCCCGCTGCTTATTACGGAATGCACGAACGGAGACTATTGCAACAATGAGCATCAGCAAAAATCCCGCGGCTCCTCCATAAGAATAAATTTTCTGCTGCTGAATTTCCTGCGTGTGTTTAAGATCGTCGCGCTTTTTCTGTTCTGTATTTTTTATAGAGTCGGCTGAAGTTTTTTTATCGAAGTCGTATTGCATTTGCGTTTGTACTGTTTTTTTCGTGTTCTCTTCGTTAACGAGACTGTCGCGGTAAGTGATGAACATTTTATAATCTTCAAATGCTTTTTTGTAATTAAGTTTCAAAGTATCGAGTTTAACAAGACAATTATAAGTGTCACGGCAATCTCTTTTGCTGCCTACTTCAAGAGAGAGCGACAGAGCGCTATCGAGATAAGCGGATGCGCTGCTGAAATTTTTCATGCTAATGCACAGACTTGCAAGGTTCACGCATGAAACAGCAATTCCATCCTTGTCACCGACCTCTTCATTTATTTTCTTGCCCATCAAAAGACTTTTCATGGCTTCGGGATAATTTTCCAGGGTATAATAAATATCTCCCATATTTCCATAGAGCATAGCGACTCCACGTTTATCGCCGGTCACGAGAAAAATTTCCAATGCCGCCTTGTAATTCTTCAGCGCATCATCGTAATTGTGGGTTTCATAATAAATATTCCCGATATTCAGATAGCAATCGCCAATGCCCTGCCGGTCATTTATTTTTTTCCTGATGTCAAGTGAGTGCGAATAATTTTTCAGCGCTTCAGTATAATTTTCCTGCATGGCATAAACATTTCCGACATTGTTGCAGGCATAAGCAATTCCTTCCGGCCGGCCAAGTTCTTCGTTGATGTGCAGCGCCACCAGGAAATTTTTCAGCGCTTCAGGATAATTTCCCTGGTGACGATAAATAAGCCCGAATGAATTGTACGCATTTGATAATCCCTGCTTGTTATTGGTGACTTTATATATTTCCATTCCAAGCGAATTTTCCTTTAACGCTTCGGCATAATTTCCTTTGTGGTAATAATACAATGCAATATTAGTGTAAGCGTACGCAGTTCCATTCGTGAAATGCAGGCGCTTGCTCAATTCCATTGCACTGTTGGCATAGTTCAGAGAAGTAGTAAGGTCGCTGATGAGCCGGTATTGCCGGCTGATGTCATTGAAAGAATTCACTTTGTTCGTGTCTTCCTTTTCAGTTTTGATCAGCGAGAGAAGAGAATCAATTGTTTTATTCTGGCAATAAAATTCCTGAACAGAAAAAAAATAAAATAAAAACAGGAAGGCCGTTAACCGGAAGTTTTTAAATTCTATGGCCTGCTTATTTGTCATTACTTCTGTAATTTATTCTAACAATACTACTTGCGGATTTAAAAGCAGTTCATTGTTTGAATTTTATGCGGACGTCATTTATGCTGTCGATCAAATCGTAAATCGAATTTATTACGTTTGATTTTTCAATTTCACCATCGTGAGAATTGTAGCGATCGCAACTGTATCTCCTGTTGCTCCTTCCACGCCGTATTGATCACGCACATCCTGTTCACTCGCATCATAAACATCCACCACCCATTTTACAATTCCGCATTTTACTTCTGTTCCGTTCGCCGCCTTCAGCGGTTTGTCATTCTCAATTTTTTCTTTGCAGGTGAAACGTACACCGATGGTCATTCCCGGGTAAATGGGTTTCGTAAAACGGCATTCGTCAATTCCATAATTCAGCAACACGGGTCCTTTCGGCGGATCCACAAATAATCCGGCCGCTCTCGAGAGTATGAAATAGCCGTGTGCAACTGTGCGTTTGAAAATTGTTCCATCGAGCGCGCCCGCATCCATGTGCGCGTAAAATTTATCGCCGCTCAATTCTGCGAAATTCAGAATATCGTCTTCGGAAACAGTATGCGTTTTTGTAATAATGGTTTCACCAATTTCCAATTCTTCGAAATATTCGCGGAACGGATGAATTTTTTTGTCAATGTATTTTCCGCCGTACTGATATTGGTTCGTCACATTTGTAATGGTAGTTGGCGATCCTTGAATGGCTGTGCGCTGCAAATAATGAAACACGCCGCGCTTGCCACCCATTTCTTCTCCGCCTCCTGCACGGCCCGGGCCTCCGTGCACGAGCAAGGGCATAGGCGAACCATGACCGGTACTTTCTTTTGCGCAATCAATATTCAGAATTAAAATTCTTCCGTGCATACTCGCCGCACCGAGCACATATTGTTTTGCAATTTTATCGTCAGCAGTAACAATGGAACTCACGAGCGAACCTTTTCCCATTCGCGCAAGGGCGATCGCATCATCTGTTGTTTTATAAGGAATGATCGTACTCACGGGGCCGAACGCTTCTATGTTGTGGCAATCCGTATTTTTAAAAGGATTTTCATTGAGGAAAATAACAGGAGGCATGAATGCGCCTTTATTTTTATCGGCACCCTTCACTTCGAAATTCTCAAAATCGCCAATGATGATCTTTTGTGTTTTCGAAAGATGCTCTATTTTTTCCATCACTTCCTTCTTCTGTGAAATTCCCGCGAGCGCGCCCATGCGCACACCTTCCACATTCGGATCGCCAATGATATTCTGAGCAAGACGTTTTCCCAATGCAACGCGAACTTCTTCCACGCGGTTTTCAGGCACAATTATCCTGCGCACTGCTGTACATTTTTGCCCGGCCTTCGTTGTTATTTCGCGCACCACTTCTTTAATAAAAATATCGAACTCGGGTTTGTCGGGCGAAACATCTGCGCCGAGCACACAACAATTCAGTGAATCGGCTTCCATATTGAAATGAACAGATTCTTCGAGCAGGCGCGGATGTGATTTCAGCATTTTCCCGGTGGAAGCAGAACCGGTGAACGTTACCACATCTTGGTTGATCACGTGATCAAGAATTCCATTGGCAGAACCACAGATCAATTGCAATGCTCCTTCAGGAAGAATTCCGGACGCAACAATTTCTTTCACCACTGCTTCAGTCAGAAAAGAAGTAAGTGTTGCCGGTTTCACAATGGCAGGAACACCCGCGAGCCAGTTCACCGCCACTTTTTCAAGCATTCCCCAAACGGGAAAGTTGAATGCGTTGATATGAATGGCCACACCATCTTTAGGAACGCAAATATGATGGCCGATGAAGGTATTGTTCTTCGAAAGTTTTGCCACATCACCTTCCACGCAAAAAGTTTCATCGGGAAATTGACGGCGCAGCGAAGCATAAGCAAATAAATTTCCAATACCGCCTTCAATATCCACCCAACTGTCGTTACGCGTTGCACCGGTGGCCCAGGAAATTTTATAGAACTCATCTTTTTTGTTGAGCAGATGAAGCGCAAGTGCGCGCATCATACGCCCGCGCTCATGAAAGGTCATTTTTTTCAGATGAGAACCGCCCGTCTTCCTTCCGAAATCGCACATTGCACCGAAGTCAAGCCCTTTGCTCGAAGCAGCGGCAACCGGATCGCCGGTGATCGCATTATAAAGAATCTGTCCTTCTCCCTCGCCCGTGATCCATTTTCCGAGCGCATAGTTGTCGAGTTTTCTCAATGAAGTTTTAGTGGCAGTTGTCGGCATAATTTTTTGAAATTAAAATGATTTTTATTCCGGTAATAAGCTATGAAGATAATCAAGTAAGCGCCATGCTATAATAGAAATCCGGTGTTTTATCAGTGAAAAAATATTTTTTGCATAGCTGCCGGACGAATGACTTTTACTATTTTTGAGGAAACAACATGCACGCCGGCCTTGTCGAACGACAAGGTTTTTATTTCTCACACAATGGAACAGAACGCGAAAGAGCAGAAGCCCGTCTCCGACAAGGAACTTCTCAATGGGCAGGAAGATCATGCAGGAATTATTAACACCGAAGAGAACCACGATCCACAGGACGAATTGCAGCAGGCGGAAGATTACTCCGGACTGGGAAAAGCAGATCTGTTGAAAAAAATGGAAGAACTTCTTGCGGCCACCGATCATGATGCGGTGAAATTGAATGCCGACAAAGTGAAAGAATTATTCCAGGAAATGGTGAAGGAAGAAACAGAAGCGAAACATCGTGCATGGTTAGAAACGAAGGAGGATGAGGACGATAAATTCGAGCCTGCGACAGATCCGCTTGTTTCTAAATTCGATGAACTCATTCGTAAATTCAATAACAGGAGAATTGAGATTCGGAAGCAGAAGGAAGCAGTACAAAGAAAAAATCTCGCTGCCAAACTCGAACTCGTTGATGAATTAAAAGCACTCGCAGAAACGAGCGAGAGCATGCACAAGGCATTTGATAAATTACAATTGCTGCAACACCGATGGAGAGAAACGGGCACTGTTCCGCAGTCGAATGTGGAGGAGCTCAGGAAAAACTGGCAACACCATCTCGATCGGTTTTATGATGTGGTAAAGATCAGTCGCGAATTGCGCGAACTCGATCACAAGAAAAATCATGAACTGAAAATAGAAATCATTTCAAAAGCGGAAGCGCTGGATAAAGAAGCTTCGGTGAAACGTGCGTTGAATCAACTGCATGAATTGCATGAGAACTGGAGAGAGATCGGGCCGGCAGCGAAAGAACTGAATGACCAGCTCTGGGAAAAATTCAAATCGGCTTCCGATAAAGTACACGCACGCCGCGATACATTGCTGCTCGAATCAAAAGCAAAGCACGAAGAAAATTTAAAAACAAAGATCTCCCTTTGCGAAAAAATGGATGCAGAGGCAGAGAAGAATTATTCTTCGCATAAAGAATGGTCGAATGCAAATGACAAAACGGATGCTTTATTTGAAGAATGGAGAAAAATCGGCCATGTGCCGAAGGAAGATGAAGGAAAAACCTGGAAACGTTTCAAAGAAGCGCGTTTGAAATTTTTCCGCAACCGCGAAAATTATTATGGCAAGTTGCGTGAAGAATTCAAAGTGAATCTTGTGAAGAAAACGGCATTGTGCGAAAAAGCAGAGGCGCTGAAAACAAGTACCGACTGGAAAAATACAGCGACGCAGTTCAAAAAATTGCAGGACGAATGGAAAAATACAGGGCCTGTTTCGCGCAAAGTCTCAGAAAAAATATGGCAGCGTTTCAAATCGGCGGCTGATGCATTTTTCGAAGGAAGGAACAAACAGTTCGCAGAAGCCGATGCAAAGTTCAAAGAGAATTCTGTTGCAAGAGAGGCATTGATCGCCGAAGCGAATGCTGCGGATCTCGGAGCCGATCTTGTTTCTGCACGTGAGGTCATCGTATCGTTCCAGAAAAAATGGAATGAACTTCCGCCTCCTGCGCGCAACGACCGCGAGCACCTGGAAAAAGAATGGAAAAAGGCAACCGACAAAATGATCGCGCAACTGAAAGAAAAAGGCGGCGATGAAAGTATTCTGAAACGAATTCATTACGATCAGCTGAAACAAACTGAAAGAGGAAAAGAGCAGATGCACCGCGAGCGCATGAATATCCAGGATAAAATAAAACGTTTGCAGGGCGAGATCAATACGCTCGAAACAAATCTCGGATTTTTCGGAAAATCAAAAGGGGCGCAATCACTTGTCGCCGATTACCAGAATAAAGTGGACGCTGCAAAAGCGGAGATCGAAAAATTAAAAGCGCAGTTGAAAATGATTCCCCGCGATGAAAAACCAGAACCCGAACCGGAACCGAAAAATTTCAAAGGGAAGAAAGGATTTCGTCCGAGATTCTGATGTCAGCCTTCGACAAGCTCAGTCTGACAATAAGAAGACGAAGATTGCATTTGGACAATATCAATAAACCGGAATCGAAAAGATCTTTTTGCGGCGAAGATATCGGAACACATGATTTCCTTTTTGCGATTCCCCATTGTTGAAGGTCAGGCGGACATGGAACGACAACCTTCGATAAATTCCGGTGATATAAGATTCTCTGAACTCCACGATTTCTTCCACCCTTTTATAGCTGAAAGGAAAGACCCGGTTAACAATCGCGTAATCATAAATGCGTGTGCTGTCGCCTTTGAAAAAATGAATGACTGAAACCAGGAGCGTATCACCCGTGTGAATTTTTCCAAAATCATTTTTAGTAAAGAGTAATTGCATTGAACTTCCCCTTTGAAATTTTGGGTAGATGTAATTTTTATAGCTCACAAATGAATCGAGGATACAGTTAACGAGAATTCCGTTTTCTCCGTAAGAATATTTCCGATGGAACTTTTTTTCTTTCTTGCCAACAATTACCTGCAAAATTTCTGATGCATTGCCACCGTTGCAGAATAATAAATATTTCCCGGGCGACCACGGGGAAGGAACGGCGGTATCTGAAATCACATTATTGTAACCGCAGTTGAAAATAGTATCATGAAGTGAATAAATCGTTGCGCCGTGAATTCCCGAATTGGTAAAACCGCCACAATTCAGGTAGAAGAAGACCGGCCCTTCCGGGAGTAAATAAATATTCAAACAGTAGCCGGTCGAGAGCAGTTTTTTTTCCGTGTCATAAGAAAATGCAATGTAGTGCTCGCCATCGTCCGGAACAAGGCCATTGGGATATAGATCAATTGAAAAACTAAATGAAGTGTCACCTGTTTGAGAAAAATAAATATTCACTGTTCCTTCATTTTTCATTCGGTCGCCGAAGTAAGTGGAAAGATTTGCCGGCTTCCCGAGTACCTGGTAAACGGAATCAAGCCATATTTTTTCTTTCTCATTAAGAGGCCTTGATTGCGCGGCAAGAATTTGCGGAAGTAAGAACAAGAGAAGGAGCAGTGACCTCATTTAACTTATGACGAGATCTTGTAGAAATTCCATAAAGTTTCAGCGAGAGTCTGCAGCACATGCCTCCACTTTCAAAATATTTTATTTATTTTTTCATTAGCACATTCCTCATTCCTCCTCATCACCGGTTATCTCTTCTTCTTCCGGTAGCGGCAATTCAGAAGGAAAATCTTTCATGCTGATGTAAATTCCCTGCAAAGGATTTGCAATGCGTTGCCCGCCTTTGAGAAAAAGATAAAAGTGAACATTCTCATTTTTGTCAATATTCTTTTTGGTGTCTTTGATCAGTTTTCTTGATGCAGCAAATCTTGTGATCGATCCGTCTTCTCCCAAACATTCTACGATCGTCATGGATGGAATTTCATAACTGAATTTTTCATTGCCATTCATTCCTTCGAGAAAATAAGAATCGTTGTTGCGTATGAGAAATTCATTCACTTCGCCGTTCACTTCAAACTCATCCTCCCAGCTGTATTTGAAATTGTCTTCGCTTTCTTTTCCGTCGTGATGGGTGTCTGCAATTTCCTGTTTGAAATCAGGATTCAGTGCTTTGATGGTTACTGTTACTTTCATTAGACAAAGTTATTCGTTAATGCGTAATGGGGTATTGAGGTATTTGGGGAATGTGCTGTTGTATCATCTATTCTCAATACCCTAATACCTCAATAACTCAGTACCTTTGCTGAATGGAGGAATTCTTCTTTACCATTCTTAGCATCTGGGTCATCCTGAAATTATTCTCCGTTTTTTCAGGAAGTTCTTCTGCACGGATGTATTCCAGCACAACCCGCACTAATTATCAGGAGAAATCTTCGAAGAAAACACCGGACACGGAAAATGCACGCGTGGAAGTAAAAACAAATTCTGCTCCAAGGATCCCGGCTTCCGAGGGAGAATATGTGGAGTTCGAAGAGATTAAAGATTGAAAGATTCGATAATTCAAAGATTCAATAGTTCAATTTTGAATTTCCCAGTTATCCTTAAAAAATTTCCAGATAAAAAAAGAATCGGCCACTTGTTTAAAGTGCAATAACTGTATTGGTAATTCATCGTACAATTGAGTAACAATTCTGGTTAAGGTGTTTGGCTGTCCGCCGGCAACCCTTCAAGTAAGGCCTCCAATGCCGGAAAGGACGTCTCAGAATTAAGAAGCCCCCGCTGTTTCCAAAACAAAGCGGGGGTTTCACTTTTTTTAATCATTTAGACAGCCTCTTAGAATTTTTGGGAATCTGCATTCGGAGAACGCAATTCCATTCTACTCCAACTGCCCGATTCCTATTGGTAATTTGATAACTTTGCCATCCCGTCACTTCGGGATAAAAATCAGACTTCTTATGGATTCCAAACGCTACATCCCGGTCGTATCCGCGATCATAATTTTTCTTGCTATCACGGCTTTCTTTTTTTCTCCGCTTGTATTCGGCGGAAAACAATTGAGCCAGGGTGATATTGACCGATTCAAAGGCGCATCCGAAGAAATTACGCAATACAGAAAAACGCACAACGGGCAGGAACCACTCTGGACTAATAGCATGTTCGGTGGAATGCCGGCTTACCAGATCTCCACTTTGTATCCTAACAATTGGGTGCAATACGGAAATAAGATCCTGATGGGAATTTTAAAATCTCCAGCGCCGATCATTTTCATCGGCATGATCTGTTTTTATTTTTTATTGCTCGTGATGAAAGTGGATCCATGGCTGAGTATCGCCGGATCTTTTGCGTACGGATTATCGGCGTACGAAATTGTGATCATCACCGCCGGGCACAACACGCAGGCGCTCGCGGTCGCGTATATGCCTTCGGTGGTCATGGGTGTGATCATCACGTTGCGTGGGCGCATGTGGCTGGGCGCGGGACTCACCGCGATCGCACTCGCGCTTGAATTGTATGCCAATCACCTGCAGGTCACATATTATTTATTGATCGCACTTGTTTTCATTGCCGGAGGTGAAGCGATCCGTTTGTATCGCGATAAAAAACTGAATTATCTTTTTAAATCGCTCGGACTTCTTCTTGCTGCTGCTTTCATTGCGGTACTTCCTAATCTCACGAGTCTTTATCTCACTGAAGAATATGGAAAATATTCCACGCGGGGAAAATCAGACATTACCATCGACAATAAAGATCAAACTAAAACAAACGGATTGCCGATAGAATATGCAACGCAGTGGTGCTATGGAAAAGCAGAAACGATGACGCTGCTTATTCCGAATTATTACGGAGGCGCTTCGGAAAAAATAAAAGATTATGATCCGGATGCGCTGGATGCGGCCGATAAAAATTACAGGAAAAGTCTTGGCGACAGTTATGCCTACTTCGGTGAACAACCCTTCACAAGCGGGCCGGTTTATGTAGGAAGCATTATGTGTTTTCTTGCAGTACTCGCCATGTTCATCGTGAGAGACAAAATAAAATGGTCGCTGTTTGGCGCCACTATTCTCTGCATTCTCCTTGCATGGGGACATAATTTTCAGGGGCTCACAGATTTCTTTTTCTATCATGTTCCCGGTTACAATAAATTCCGTTCGGTGTACATGATCCTCGTGATCGCGCAACTCACCATTCCGTTATTGGCAATGCTTGCGGTAAAAGAGATCGTGAAAGATCCGGCGGCCATCAAATTGAAAATAAAATTTCTCTATATCGCATTTGCGATCACCGGGGGATTGAGCCTGCTCACGTATGCATCGGGCCCGTCGGGCGCACAACTTGTAGGTGAAAATGAGTCGAAAGGAATTTCAGAAGAGATCATTAAAGAAGGAGGCGACCAGAGTGCAGCGGATGCATACATCGATCAGCTCACGACGGTGCGAATGGAAATTGCAAAATCAGATGCAGCAAGAAGTTTCTTTTTTATTTTGCTTGCCGCAGGATTGCTCTGGTTTTACGTGCGCAAACCTTTTTCTCTTCCCATGCTTGCCGGTGCGCTTTCCGTTCTTGTTCTCGTCGATATGTTCGCTGTTGGAAAAAGATATATGCCTGAATCTGATTTTCAGGAAGTAAAAAACTCTTCTGCCATTGTGAAAAAAACCAGGGCCGATTCTCTTATCCTCAAAGATCCCGACAAAGATTATCGCGTAATGAATCTCACGGTCTCTACCTGGCAGGATGCGACAACTTCTTTTTATCATAAATCGGTTGGTGGTTATCACGGCGCTAAACTGAAACGTATCCAGGAATTGTATGAGAATGTAATGGAGAACGAAGAAAAATCTGTTCGTGAAAGTTATGGCGCGGGCGATTCGGCAACGCAGGCGGCGTTGAAAAAAACAAATGCGCTGAATATGCTCAACACAAAATATTTCATTTACGATCCGCGTGGTGGCGTTACTACCAATTCCAATGCATGCGGAAGTGCGTGGTTCGTTAAGGAAATAAAATGGGCGAAGGATGCCGATGAAGAACTCACTTCGATCAGCAAGATCGATCCGAAGAAAACAGCCGTGATCGATAAATCGTTTCAACCGGAGATCGGAAGTATTACACCTGCGAATGATTCTACAGCGAAGATCACGCTCACCGATTATGCGCCGAACGATCTGAAATATAATTCTCATTCTTCCTCGGAAGGACTCGCTGTTTTTTCTGAGATCTATTACGATAAAGGATGGGATGCATTCATCGATGGAAAGCCGGTGTCTCATCAGCGCGCCGATTTTGTTCTGCGCACAATGAAAATTCCTGCCGGCGATCACAAGATCGAATTCAAATTCGAACCTTCATTTTATTTCACAGGTGAGAAACTGGCGCTTGCAGGATCATTCCTGTTGCTGATCTTCGCCGGTGGATGCATCTACATGGGTGTGCGTAAGAAGAACGAGGCCGCAGCCGCAGCATGAACCGGATTTTAATTATCACTTATTACTGGCCGCCGAGTGGAGGTGCCGGCGTTCAGCGTTGGGTGAAGCTCAGCCGCTACTTCGCAAAAAAAGGAGTGAAAGTTTTTGTGGTGACCGTGGATCCGAAGAAAGCTTCGTATGCTTTGCTTGATGAAACACTGCAGCATGATGTGGATCCTTCGGTAAAAGTTTTTCATACTTCCACTTTCGAGCCCTACGGAATTTATAAGACCATTACAGGGAAAAAACAAATTCCTTTCGGTGGTTTTGCCAATGAAGATAAACGGCAACTTAAATTCTCGCAGAAGGTAACACGTTTCATCCGCGGCAATGCGTTTCTCCCGGACGCGCGTGTGGGCTGGAACAAATATGCTTTTGCAGAATGTTGCAGGATCATTGAAGAAGAAAAGATAGACGCCGTTATCACAACAAGTCCGCCGCATTCCACGCAATTGACAGGATTGAAACTGAAAAAAAAATTCGGGATAAAATGGCTCGCCGACCTGCGCGATCAGTGGACCGATATTTATTATTACGATAAACTTTATCTCACGGATTACTCGAGAAAACGCGATGCGGAAATGGAACGTGAAGTTCTGGAACAGGCAGATGCCGTGGTAACGGTGAGTGAAGAGATCCGAAAAAAATTAATTTCTAAATCAAAGGAATTGAACCCGGATAAATTTTTTGTGATCCCTAATGGTTTCGACGCCGAAGATTTTAAAAATCAAAAGCAACAGCAGAATTCACATTTTATAATTTCCTATACGGGAACACTTACTGATGATTACCGGATTGAAAAATTTCTTTCGGCAGTGAGATCGCTCGAAGGAGAATGCCCTGAAATGATGCTTCACATCACGGGAAGTTTTCCGGGCGGAATTAAAACTGCAATTCAAAATGCAGCGAAGGAAAAAGTAAAATTCCTTCCGCACGTACCGCATCATGAAGCCGTGAAGCAGATGTGCAGCGGCGATCTTTTATTGCTCGTAATCCCGGATGCAAAAGGAAACAAAGGAATTCTCACGGGAAAATTATTCGAATATCTTGCCACACAAAAAACAATTCTGTGTATTGGCCCGGAAGACGGAGACGCGGCAGGAATAATTTCATCCTGTGGCGCTGGAATGACTTTTGATTATGAAAATGAGAACGGAATGAAAAAATTCATCCTTGAAAAATATTCAGAGTGGAAACTGAAAGGAAAAACAAGCGGTGCAGATCATGAAGCGATAAAAAAATTCAGCAGGGAAGAGCAGGCGGGAGAATTACTTAAGGTATTGGGTTCTCTTTAAAATTGTTGATTGTTGATTTTAGATTGTTGATTTCGGTTTGAGGGTTATGGGATTTGAAATTTTATTTTTTTCCTTTTTACTTGCTGAACTTATTTTTATCCAGGTCGCTGAATTTTTTCTTGCCACGAAAAAAATATTCCATCACGAGCGTTTTTTCATAAATGCAGGCCGTTGCATAATGGCGGATATTTTTTTTCTCGGTTTTTCTTTTCCGCAATGTTCTCCCTATATGCGCATAAAAACTCATGTGCGCGCGCTGAACTGCCCACGCGTGTGCGAAGTCGCCGGAGAAAAAGAATTTAACGCTCGCTATTCCATCGAGACACATGCGCAGAAAAATTTTCAGCCAGAAATACCCGGGCGCGTGATTCTTGCAGAGTAAAACAAGATTATTCCTGAAATTCAGAAAAGTTTTTTTCGGACTCTGTTTGGCAAGTGTTCCTCCGCCAATATGAAAAACGACCGAGCTTCCGCAATACATTACGCTCCATCCGCGGTTGCGCATTCGCCAGCACAGATCGATCTCTTCCATGTGTGCAAAAAAATCCTCATCGAATCCGCCCATTTCGTGATAAGCTTTCGAGCGAACAAAAAGACAAGCGCCGGTTGCCCAGAAAACTTCGCAGTCGTCATTGTATTGCCCGGAATCTTTTTCGTACGTATCAAAAACTCTTCCGCGGCAGAAAGGATAGCCCCATTTGTCAATGAAACCGCCCGCCGCTCCTGCATATTCGAATTTTTCTTTTTCATGATACGACCGGATACTGGGCTGACATGCGCCTATCTTCTCCTCTTTTTCCATCAGCGCGATCACATTCCCGATCCATCCTTCTGTTACTTCCACATCTGAATTCAGCAACACATAAAATTCGGCATCGGTTTTTTTCAGCGCATCGTTGTATCCTTTCGCGTAACCGCCGTTCATTTCATTCTGAATAATTCGTACCGAAGAATGATTTTCACGAAGCCACTTCACCGAATCATCAGAAGAAGCATTATCCGCGACAATGATCTCTGCCCAGGAAGGAGAAAATTTCAGAACAGCAGGAAGAAATTTTTCAAGAAGATCTTTTCCGTTCCAGTTGAGAATGACAACAGCAACTTTCGCCATAGGAGATCTAATGATTCAAAGATTCAATTATTAACGGAATAAATCTGAATAATGGAATTTTTGAAATTTAATGGGGATCCGTGTACCAGTCGGAAGAATTTCCACCGTATTGCGGATTCACATCAGTGTTGTCAATGTTGTGAATCGCATTATCGCGTTTCAGCAAACGTGTTTTCCATCCGTCATCACGCACTTCGCCGCGCGCATCGGAATGAATGAGCATATAATTGTTGGTAGCAAGATCGAAATCCGCGAACACAAATTTTTTATTGGTCTGCTGTGTATTTCCGGGTTGATTCACATTCGTGTAATTGTGTGAACCATCGATGTGATAATACTGCCAGATTTCGTAAGGATAAGAACTCGGTTCATTCACTACTACCACGCGCTGATCGGGAGGGCCATATTGCAGATAAACTCTTCCGCGATCGGTCTGGTATCCTTTCATGATCTGCGTTCCGAATTCATGATTCACTTTCTGAACTTCCGCATTGTACTTATGCCATTCTGCTTCGGGATCGGTTTCATTACGCGCGAGCCAGAAATTATAAAGATATTGCTGCATCAGCGTAACATCACCGGCCTTGATCCTGTTCTCCGCAAATTCCGCTTCGGCATCGCTGCTTATCGGGCGAAGCGAACGGATATAATCGCTCAGCGTATCGGCATTCGTGATCTTGCCGGCGAATGTGGTGCTCACATCCAATCCTTTCACATCAGCCAATTGATAACTGACACCGGGATTGAAACGCTCGAATGGAACACTTCGAAGGCACAGTAAACGATTGGAAGAATTGCGCACTTCCACAACGAGATGATAAGAACCCGAAGGAAGCGATCCGATCTTGAAAGAGTAGAGCAGCGAATTTATTTTCTGCGGTGCAAGTTTTACGAACGCATTGTAATCATTCATGCGCGTATTCATTGACGATTCGATGTAATAGAAGACCACGAATTTTTCATCGGGCTTCATCACCTTCGACGTGTTGTAAATTTCCCCGTAGAAATTCAGATCGGTCATATTCGAAGGAAGAAAAGTGGAAACGTAGGGAACAAGATCGTAACCGCTTTTAGAAAGTGCGTTGTTCGATGTAGTTGCGCTGTAGGAATCGAGGAATTCCAAACCTGAAAGTGAAACAGAATCTTTTTCAATGTCAACGATCACCGATTTCCAGTTCGTGATGGGCCGTTGCGGTTTACGATTCAGATCGGCAAGCACAAGTTGCATGGTGTAAAATCCCATTGGCAATGGAATGCGCTGCAGGTCGAGAAAGTTGGCGACTTTAGAAGTGTCTGACGTTTCCGGGCTGTTCAGCGTATATCTTTTTGCAGCTTTAATGGAATCATCCATCGTGAAGATCATCGTCACATCAATGGATGCCTGGAATTTTCCATTGGCATTTTTCACATACACCAGCGAATTGCCAATGAAGGAAAGATAAGTTTCCACGTAACTTTTACTATCGGGAGTGGAAAATGCGCACCAACCGAGATTGGCGGTGAGTTCGTTCGACCTTACAAGAGAAGTGTTGACCAGGATAACCAGTAAAAGAAGGAGGCGCTTCATGAAAATTGATTTGAGTTAACTTCTGCCAGCGAGGGGATGGATATCATTCTGGAACTTCAATATATAAAGTTACGAAAATTGGCGCAATGAACCGCCTCCTGGCTTCAACCAGGTTTTCATTGCCCGGGAACATGAAAGTTTCAAACCATCCCTGAAATATTCCCAACCATCGAAAAAGAAATAAAATTATTTTTTGATTATCGGAACTTAGATACAATTGGGGATGACGCCTTTTTTTATTGCCCGCAAACCTCAAAAACCATGCGCCATGAACAGAAAACTACATTCCATATTATTGGTGGAAGATAATTTTATGACCAATACGTATAATGAAAAGATACTGGAAGATATTTGCATTGCCAATCACATCATAACTGCGGAAGACGGCAATGACGCTCTTGATTACCTTGAGCGATGTAAAAAAAACAACACTTATCCTGAGATCATGATCATTGATCTGAATTTGCCCGATATGAGCGGATGGGAAATACTGGATCACTTCAGTGCATTGCATTTCGAAAAAGGAAAATCTCCCGCCATTATTATTCTTACTGTGTCGCACAGGGAAGAAGATGAACGCCGCGCTTTTTCGGTGCCCGGAGTGATCGGCTATCTTACAAAGCCAATGACAAAACAGCATTTCCTTGATGCGCTCGATATTTACGAGCAGCACTACGCTCATCACATTACCTGACAAATTTTTCTGTTGAAAGCAAATTCCGTTGCGTTGTAAATTTCATTTGCATCCCTGATGAAACGGATACTGATTTTTCTTTGTCTTTTATTCGCTGTCTTTTGGATGAACGCGAAGGTGAGAACGCTCGATTTTTTTGTACTTTTCAAAAAACTCCCGAAGGTCACTTTCTCCCTATGAAGAATTCAGTGCGGACTTTTCTTTTTTTTACAGGAATATGGTTTTTATCCGCGTGTGCAGGCGACCATGGAAAATTAAATTCCGATACGATTAAAAAAAGCGGTTCTCTCAGGTATCAGCTTCCTCGTTCCCGCGATTCACTTTACACCATCTACAATAATTCTTCACTCAACGATACTTTACGGCTTGCTGCACTCGGAAATTTCGCACAGCAATTGCAGCAAACCGATCCCGACAGCGGTTGTATTTATTCGAACCGTGTTCTGAATGAAGCGGTGAAGAAAAAAATTCCTGTATGTGAAGCGCGTGGATTGAATGCACTCGGTGTAAATCTTGAAACACTGGGTAAATACACGGAAGCAATTGAGGCGCATAATAAAGCGCTGGTCATTTCACGCAGCATTGGCGATAGTCTCGGTGAAGCGGATGCGCTCGCCAATTTGGGAAATAATTATTTCCGCCTGTCAGATTATCCGCGCGCGATCGATTACCAGTTACAAAGTCTGAAAATAAGAGAGGAAACGCGTGACCGGCCCGGTGAAGCAGGAACGTTGAATAAGATCGGAAATATTTATTTGAATACTGATGATTGTTCGCGGGCCATGGATTATTATTCACGCAGTCTTCACCTTTATGATTCGCTAAAAAATCAAAGAGGAATTGCAGTGGAGTATGGAAATCTCGGACTTGTTTACCAGTATCTCCCGGATTCTTTGTGTGCGGCAATGAAACTCGATCAGCGAAATAAAATTCTCAAGGCGCTCGATTACCAGCAGCGCAGTCTTGCGATCAGGGAAAAAATAAACGACAAGCAGGGAATTGCAACTGCGTGGGGAAACATCGGCAACATTTACACCAACATTCCCGATTCGCAAAGCGCTTATCTCGGTGTGACGGTCGCAGAAAAATATTCCAAAGCACTCGAATGCCAGCAGAAAAATTTAGAACTGGTGGAAGAAATAGGCGACAAATACGGAATTGCAAATTCACTTCTTAATATAGGCAACATAGAAATGTCGACTGCGAAGCTTGATGAGGCGGAAAAAAATCTGCAAACTGCCTTGGTAAAGTCGGGTGAAATAAAAGCCGGGCATATTGAATCGGACGCTTTGCTTTCACTCAGTCAATTGTATGAAAAAGAAAACAGGACGAATGATGCGTTCGTTGCCTACAAACGTTACGTGGTTGTTCTTGATAGTGCTGCCGATGTAGAAAAGCAAAAAGAAATTGCGCGCAAGCAGGTGAAATTTGAATTCGAAAAAAAAGCGGCAGCCGATAGTGTGAGGAATACAGAAGAAAAACGAGTGAAGGATGTGCAGATCCGCAATGAAAAAATGCTGCGTTACGGTTTGTTCGGCGGACTCGCCATCGTGCTTTTATTTTCTGTTTTCCTTTATAATCGTTTTTCTGTAACGCGTAAACAAAAAAATATTATCGCTGAACAAATTCATGAAGTGGAAACTCAGAAAGCGATCGTCGATGAAAAAAATAAAAGCATTACCGATAGTATAAATTATGCGCGGAGA
This sequence comes from Bacteroidota bacterium, assembly GCA_016194975.1. Lineage (NCBI taxonomy): Bacteria > Pseudomonadati > Bacteroidota > Bacteroidota bacterium. Next base: position 48,634 of record JACQAM010000007.1, on the reverse strand, counting down.
ATTCAGCGTGCCATGCTCACTTCCGAAGGGTACATGAAAAAACATCTGCCGGATTATTTTATTCTTTACCTGCCAAAAGATATTGTGAGCGGCGATTTTTACTGGATGTTCGCATCACGCAGTGGAAAGATCACACTCGCTACGGCCGATTGCACAGGGCATGGTGTTCCCGGAGCGCTCATGAGCATGATCGGTATTTCATTGCTGAATGAAATTGTGGTGGAGAAAAAAATAAAATCACCTTCACAGATCCTCGATATGCTGCGCGAGGAGATCATTCGTTCGCTGAACCCCGAAGACGCGGAAGAAGAATCGAACGACGGGCTCGATATTTCCATTTGCTCCATGGACCTTATCCGGATGTCGATGGAATATGCGGGTGCGAATAATGCAATTTATATTGTCAGGAATAATAAACTGGTCGAGTATAACCCTGATCATTTTCCGGCAGGAAAACATACCGGCGAATTGCAGGCATTTACAAATCATGAAATTCCGCTGGAGCCGGGCGATCTCATTTATACTTTTACCGATGGATATGCCGACCAGTTTGGCGGGCCCAAAGGAAAAAAGATCAAATACAAACAACTTCAGCAATTACTTGTAGAATGCAGTGAGCTTCCTCTGGAGGAACAACGGAAAGTTCTCGAAAAGAAATTCACAGAATGGAAAAGACACTACGAGCAGGTGGATGATGTATTACTGATCGGTGTGAAAGTATAGACCAATATTATTCTTAAGAGTATTTCATAAGGGAATATCCACCCTGAGCGCAGTCGAACGGGTGGATGATGTTTGCGTGATCGGGATGTGGGTTTGAATTAACTGATCCGGTAAAACAAAACCCCGCCCGGAGTAATTGGGGCGAGGTTTTTTGATTCATTGCGGAGAGAGAGGGATTCGAACCCCCGAGGCTATTACACCTAACGGTTTTCAAGACCGCCGCGATCGACCACTCTGCCATCTCTCCGCCGCAAAAATAGCAAAGAGTTGAATTCACAAAACACGAATTAAATTATTCCTGAATTTTTCGTTGTTAAGGAAAATTTCTGAAAATTCATTCTTCGATCAATCCTTTTTCTTTTCGTTTTCCATAAGCGCGGATGAGAAAAATGTAAAGGAGAATTCCGAAAAGATAGAGAGCAGCGGTAGTCAGAAAAATATTCACGAACGGCCAGCCCCTTTTAGAAAGTGTTCCGAAAATAAAACGTATCCCGAGAAACCAACTTCCCGACCAGATCGCAGCCATGATAGCGCTGGTGAATTCCCGGTTTTTTTTTCCTACAAATTTCAAAGCGATCTCCGAGGTCATTGGCCCCGCAAGATTCATCAGTGGCTGGCGAAGTACATAGCTGCCTACGGCAATGGCCACCGCAATCGGAATATGACTGTAAAGTTCTGTCGTTGCAAGAAGGATCAATGCGAGTACTGCGAAAAATTGCGTGGTTGGAATTGCAATTCGGTAACCGATCGTTTCTTTGATGCGCGGAACAAGCAGCGCAACGAATGCAACAAAAAATGCGGCGATGAAATTCCAGAAGGAAATAATCTTTGTTTCCATCCCGTAAACCGATTTGAAAAAAAGATTGATGAATGGAATCGTGAGCCCGGCGCCGGTGGCAATGATGAGCGCCGGAATAGTTGCATAGCCGATCAGTTTCCAGTCTTGCGGATTCATCGCCGTTTTTTCTTCACTTACCACCGCCGGTTTTTCTTCGATGTCCATTTTGAGCAGGCAAATGCAACCGGCGAAAGAAAAAATTGAGATTCCAAACAACATCACACCTTCACTGAAAAAATCCGGGTTGATCGCGCTGAAAATGTAAACCAGGATCGCGCTGAGTATTCCCGCAAAACTCCACGTTGAATAACTGAGCGAAATGGCCGGAGTCTGCGTTTCAAGCGAGGCATGACGGAGAATGAAAGGAAGAACCGGGATCTGCATGAACGTGAACGAAGCGCCCCACAGCAATTGAGAAACGATGAGGAAGGTACTGTTGTGCGTGTGTACCGCGTACACGATCATAGAAGCGAAAAGCGGAACGCCGATGGAAGAAATGAAAAAAAAGTGTTTTACTTTTTTTCCGCGAATGAAAAGTCCGAGTGGAATGGTGAGTGCGAGTACGCCGGCAAATCGCCAGGAAATAAAATCTGCAATGTCTGTTTTGTTGTAATGTTCTGCAGTCATATAAAGTGTCTGCAGGTTCATGAATGTTGCGTTCACTAACTGAATAAAAAATTCTGCGGTGATCAGCAGCTTCAGCGGCCGTTCTATCTTCCCGTAAATTTTCAGATGAGAGAACATGCGCCAAAGTTATCTTTCAATAAGAATGAGATTAGACGCGATTCCTGATTTTATTAAAATAGTTACCTTTGCGCCTCATAATTGGTTCTGCAGATCGAATGTAAAGAACATCTGACGGAGCCCGTCCCGCAAAGAGGGAGATCAAATTTTTGGGAATTTTCCCAATGAAAAATTGAAAATAATTGGTTCTGCAGATCGAATGGAAAGAACATCTGACGGAGCCTGTCCCGCAAGGCGGGAGATCAACGTTTTGGGAATTTTCCCAATGAAAAATTGAAAATAATTGGTTCTGTAGCTCAACTGGATAGAGCATCTGATTACGGATCAGAAGGTTTGGGGTTCGAATCCCTACAGGACCACGAAAAGTCGCAATTCTATTGCGACTTTTTTTTGTTTAATAGAATCTGTTTTGGAAAATGAAAAATGTGGCAATAAAATGCACCGGACGGAAATTTTCAGCCCCGATGCTCGCCACTGCCATGCAGTGCGAAGCAGCGGGACGAAAGGAAATAAAAAGAACCAGTGTTGCGCTCCTGAAAAAAAATCAGATAAACTCCGCTAATCGTGCAAACCTCGTTTCTATCCAGCGGTCAAGATCTTTTTCGTTTTTGATGATGCGCATGATCATCGGAGTTTCCATTCCATCGCGGTATTCGAAAATTATTTCCGCACCCATGCGTAACTCGTAGCGCACACTCTCCAGCACGTTATGCATGCGTGCGGCCGACTCTTTTTCATTGAGCGCAGTGAGTTTCCGGTAATCATCTTCAAGCGGCTGGAGATCGTAGTGGCGGGTCATATCAATTAAAAAAAGAAAAAAATAAATTTCAAAAAATAAGAAGTGAAATAATATTATTGGGATTTGCCCGGATAACTATCGGGACGGAAATTTCAATTCAACTTCCACATCGCCTCCGGAACGCTACTCTCCAGTTCGCTGAAAAGTTCCGCGCCGGGTTTCACTCTTATTTTTTTCGAAGGCATTTCCAGTTCCATATTTGCTGCCGTGTCATACACCGTGAATCTCAAAAAAGAATTACCGGGATATTTGGCGACAATTTCTTTCACGCGCCCAATGAGTTCTTCATTCACAACCGGAAGCGGAAGTTGTATCGTGAATTGTTTGACTCTTTTCTCCAGCATTTCACTGAGCAGTTCCATCGACAACACTTTTGTCTCGAGAAAATCGGCATTGTTGTATCGTTCCTGTACGCGCCCGCGCAGGAGCACGAAAAATCCGTCGGTGAGAATGAAGGATTTGAATTTTAAATAATCGTCGCCGAACAATGCGAACTCGTGCGAGTCGTTGTAATCTTCGAGAATAAAAGTTCCGAATGGTTTCCCGGTCTTGGTGAATTTGTGCTGCACTGATGTGATCATTCCCCCGGTAACAAATTCATGCCCTTTCAGCCGCGGCATATCTTTGAGCACCGAGAGCGGATGTTTGCAGAAATGTTTCATCTCCACTTTGTAATCATCGAGCGGGTGGCCGGATAAATAAATTCCGATAATTTCTTTTTCCGCTTTCAGTTTTGCCAATGGGATCCAGGGTTCAACAATAGGAATTTTCGGTTCGGGCATTTCAATTCCTTCATCGGCAGAATCGAAAAGAGAAACCTGCGAAGAATTTTTTCCTTCCTGGTGCGCTTGTCCATAACGGAGAATTTTTTCGAGGAACGTAGAACCATTCTCATTTTCCGTTTTAAAATAAACAGCGCGATGCATTTCGGTGAACGAGTCGAGCGCGCCTGCGTACACGAGATTCTCAAAAGTTTTTTTATTTGCAGCGCGTGAATTTATTCTGCGCACGAGATCGAACACCGTTTGGTAAGGGCCATTCGCTTTTCTTTCGTCGATGATCGCATTCGCAGCGCCTTCTCCAACTCCTTTTATCGCACCCATTCCGAAACGGATCTGCCCGGCTTTATTCACCGCGAATTTTATTTCCGATTCATTTACATCGGGGCCAAGAACAGGAATTCCCATGCGCTTCGATTCTTCCATGAAGAAAGTGATCTTGTCGATGTTGCCGAGATTGTGCGTGAGCACGCTCGCCATGTATTCTGCCGGGTAATGCGCTTTTAAATATGCGGTCTGGTAAGCGACGAATGCGTAACAAGTGGAATGCGATTTATTGAATGCGTATTGTGCGAAAGCTTCCCAGTCCACCCAGATCTTTTCGCAGATCTTCTGGTCAAAACCTTTTTCTGTTGTTCCGCTGATGAATTTACTTTTCATCTTGTCGAGCGTGGCTTTGTCTTTTTTCCCCATTGCTTTGCGCAGAACATCGGCATCACCCTTGGTGAATCCTGCAAGTTTCTGGGAAAGCAACATCACCTGTTCCTGGTAAACAGTAATTCCGTAAGTGTCTTCGAGAAATTCTTTCATCTCGGGAAGATCGTACGTGATGGGTTCGCGCCCGTGCTTGCGCGTAATGAATTTAGGAATGTACTCGATTGGGCCGGGCCGATAAAGTGCATTCATCGCAATGAGATCTTCCAGTTTATCGGGTTTCAGTTCCTTAAGATATTTCTGCATGCCCGGCGACTCAAACTGGAAAGTTCCGTTCGTTTCTGAGCGCTGGTAGAGTTCGAAAGTTTTTTTATCGTTAAGCGGAATTTCGTCAATGATGATATCGAGATCGTGATTCTGTTTGATGAGGCGCAGCGCATCGCGGATAATGGTAAGCGTTTTCAAACCGAGAAAATCCATTTTGAGCATTCCTGCATCTTCGATCACTTTTCCATCGTACTGCGTGATGAGGAGATTCGTATCCTTCGAAGTGGCGACCGGAATAATTTCAGTAAGATCATTCGGCGCGATGATAATTCCCGCAGCGTGAATTCCTGTTCCGCGAACAGATCCTTCGAGAATGAGCGCTTCGCGGATCACATCTGCCTGTTTATCTTTTCCTTTTGCAATGGCGCGCAATTTTTTCACACTCTCAAGATCATCGCCGCCAAGTTGTTCTTTATCACGAAGAGAATTTTCTCCTTCGAGCGGCGCATTCACCACGCGATCGAGTTCTATTCCCGGGCGCTCGGGCACGAGTTTCGCGAGCGCGTTCGCCTGGTCGAGCGGGAGATCGAGTACGCGCGCAACATCCTTGATCGACATTTTCGCTGCCATAGTTCCGTAAGTGACAATTTGCGCAACCTGGTTCCTTCCATATTTTCCCACCACGTAATCGATCACTTTCTGCCGGCCTTCATCATCAAAATCCGTATCGATATCGGGCATTGATTTACGATCGGGATTTAAAAATCTTTCGAAGAGCAAATTGTATTTGATCGGATCGATGTTGGTGATGCCGGTGCAATACGCGACCACCGATCCTGCTGCCGATCCACGGCCGGGGCCAATGAGCACACCGATATTTTTTCCTTCATTGATGAAATCCTGCACGACGAGAAAATACCCGGCGAATCCCATGGTGCGTATGGTAAATAATTCGAAGTTGATGCGTTCTTCGATCTTGGCGGTGATGCCGTCTTTGTATTTTCTTTTTGCTCCTTCGAAGGTGAGATGTTTTAAATAATCGTCCTGGGTGGTGAATCCTTCCGGAATTTTGTAATGGGGAAGAAGGATATCGCGTTTTAATTTCAGCGGTTCTATTTTATCAACGATCTCGTTCGTGTTGTCGATCGCCTGCGGAACATCACTGAAGAGTGAAGACATTTCTTCCGTTGTTTTGAAATAGAACTGATCGTTCCAGAATGCAAAACGTTTTCCTTTGGCCGCAGTATCATCATCATTGAATTCTTTTGCGGTGGGCGTACTTTGTTTTTCGCCGGTGTTGATGCAGAGCAGAATATCGTGGGCATTGGCGTCATCCACATTCACATAATGAGAATCGTTGGATGCGATCACTTTTACGTTGTATTTCACCGCCCATTTCAGCAACACTTCATTCACCTGGTTCTGCTCCGGAATATCGTGGCGCTGCAATTCGATGTAATAATCTTCACCAAAAAGATCGAGCCACCATTTGAAAACTTTTTCTGCTTCCGCTTCACTCTTGCGGATAATGGCGCGCGGAACTTCTGCAGCGAGGCAGCAGGTGGTTGCAATTAAACCTTTGTGATAGTTTAAAATAAGTTCTTTGTCGATGCGCGGATATTTTCCATACAAACCTTCCACGTAACCGAGCGAACACAGTTTGACAAGATTTTTATAACCTTCCGAATTTTTCGCAAGAAAAAGCTGGTGATAGCGCATATCTCTTTCTTCGCGCGTGAATTGTTTTCTTTCGCGGTTCTCCACGAGATAAAATTCACAACCCACAATAGGTTTTATTTTATTTGGATTTTCCGGCGTGTTGTATTTTCCTGCTTCTGCAACGAATTTAAAAACGCCGAACATATTTCCATGATCGGTGATGGCAATGCCGCGCATATTATCGCCCACTGCTTTTTTGTAGAGTTCAGAAATATTCGCTGCACCGTCGAGCAGTGAGAATTGCGTGTGTACGTGGAGATGATTGAAGTTCATTGCACTTCGTGAATGATAAATGATGAATGATAAATTTTGAATGGGAGAAATCGGCCCTTCTTTTCAGAGTGAAATTTACGAAGGGAAAGTGTGTGAAAAGAAAAACTGTTGATAACTGGTGTATTCTGTTAGTGAATTCATTTGAAATCTATTTTGTATTCCGTACCCGTTTCAATTTTCCATTCTTCCACTTCTCAATTTGATTGACCGACCCATCCTTCGCATAATAAAACCACTTTCCGTTTTTCTCTCCGTTCTTCCAATTCCCGTACGATCTCATCCGGAAATTTTTCCTGACGACAACTCCTTTCAATTCCGTCATGTTGTAATACTCAATTTCGCAACCATCCTTTACATCGCCTCTGTATTGATAAACATCCGAAGCGGAAGTATTTATTATTCCGGTTCCGTCGAGAACTTTTACATTTTTCACCATGATCGTATCTGATGGAAGAGGGTAGTAAGTGTAAAGCGAATCATAAGCATGCTGATCTATTTTGTAAACAGAATCTGCCAATCCGTATTTCGAGATCAGTTTTCTTGAATCGCGATCCGGTTTCTGTTTGATCATGTCCTTTTTGGAAACCGGGCGAAAATTATACATGAGTATTTTCTTCTTCTTATCGATAATTACAAATGAATAGATCCGCGTTCTCGGGAAATAATCCATCCTGGTGTATAGGAACGCACAGGATTTTCCGGATGAATCGGTTACGGATTGTTTCACTATAATAAATGGTTTCGGAGTGTAAATAGAATCTTCAGGAACAATTCCGTTCACCTGCGCATGAATTTTTATCACTACGCAAAAAGAAAGAAACAGCAGAAAAAATGTTTTCATGTCTCTATAATGTATCCGTTTCTTAAAGTTACAAATTTATATAGGACGATCGTTTTCCTGTTACATTACAATCCGTATTTCCCTACAGATTTGTAATCTGTATTCCGACAAATCTGTAATCCTTCCCAATTTGCTATCTTCGCTACACTATTTTCCACCCCAATGAGAAAAGCATTACTCTTCGCGGCACTTTCATTCTCACTTTCACCTTCACTTTTTTCCCAGATCACCATTACACAAAACGACATGCCATCGCCCGGCGATTCAATTCGCGTGAGTTATGCTGCCGGAGTGGGGAGCAATGATTACAATTCGAGCGGGCCGGCATACACCTGGGATTTTTCTTCACTCCTGCCAATTGCCCAGCAGGAATTGCGGTACATTACTCCAACGGCTATTCCGTTTGCTTTCATTGCTACGGTTTCTCATGTCAATCCTTCTCCCGATTCGCTTGCTTTCATTGGTAATGTTCCTTCGGATCTTACCGATCAGTATAAAAAAAGTTCGTCCTCTTTTCGCGAAGTAGGATTTTCATTCAGCTATGCACCGCTCGGAAATTTTTCTGTTCCCATTGTGTATTCGAATCCCGATTACATTTATCGTTTCCCATTGAATTATTCCAATACCGACACTTCAGATGCACACTGGTCATTCAATGCGCAGAGTTTTGGATTATTTTTCATTGACGAAACGATTCACCGCACGAATAATGCAGATGGATGGGGAACGTTGATCACGCCATTCGGAACTTTCCAGTGTGTGCGTGAAGTTTCTGTTGTGACCACCACCGACAGCATTGCTACCGATAGTGTGACGGGTTACATGATTGCACGTCCCATTCACGCAGAATATAAATGGCTGGCGACTGGAATGAAAATTCCTGTACTCGAAGTGGATGCTGATCTTGTGAATAACGCGGAGGTAGTAACGAATGTGGTTTACCAGGATAGTTTGAGAAATAATGTTTTTCAGGTGGGGATACCGGTTGCTGCCATGAATAATTCTTTCTGGAATATTTATCCTGTTCCGGCCAACGAAAATTTTATGATCACCGGGCAATCCGCAAGCAACGATAAGATCGAAATCTGCATCTATGATATAGAAGGCAGGCCGATTTTACGAAACACAAAAATTACCGATGGGAATGGAACTTTTCGCTTCGATTATAATGCTTCTGAAATGGAACAAGGAACTTACCTGGTTATCATTTCGTCGAAGGAAAGTTGCACCTGCCGGAAACTGGTTATAAGCCGATAATTTATTTTGCATTACTCGTCTTATAATTGAAACTTTTTAGTCACATTTGAGGTATAAAGCCACAGGTGTTCTAACACCTAAATCTCCTTATATGATTATTCAGTTTCTGCGGTTCGTATGGTCTATATTTGACCTCAAACCTTCTCCCTCTATTATCAGAAGGCAAAACAGAATTTCTCCCCGACAAAAAAGAAATTTCTGAAAACCGAACAAAAAAAAATCTTATGAAAAGAATCCTGACTCTCGTCACTTTCCTGGCATTATTCTCTTCTGCGTATTCGCAGAATGATCTGTCAGTGACCAATATCACTGCACCGGTTAGCGGATGTGCACTTTCAGCAACTGAAAATGTAACGATCAAGATCTTCAATTTTGGAAACGATCTGCCGGCGGGAACCATTTTCAATGTTTCCTATAACATCAATGCCGGCCCACCGGTAACGGAAACAATAACGCTCGCAGCTATTCTCCTGCAGAATTCCACTTACACTTACACCTTTGCTACGCAGGCGAATCTTTCTGTTCCGGGCGTTTATGTTTTTAATGCTTCCGTTGCGCTGGCCGGAGACATTAATGCATCGAATGATGCTTTCAATGGTTACAGTGTTACCAATACCGCACCGTCAGTCGGAGGAACAGTTTCCGGCGGAACCAATGTTTGTATTTCAGGAAATGCAGGTACGCTTACTCTTGCCGGCAATACCGGAAGTGTTCTGCGCTGGGAATATTCTACTGATGGAGGCGCTACATGGATCAATATTTCAAATACTACAACTTCTCAATCGTATTTAAATCTGGTGGTACCGACTCTATATCGTGCGGTTGTGCAGAATGGAGCATGTGCAACAGCAAATTCAACAATAGCTTCCATGACCATTGATAATGCATCTGTTGGCGGAACTCTTTCAAGCAACGCCACAGTTTGTACAGGAATAAATAGCGGAACACTCACACTCTCCGGAAAAACAGGTGCCGTTCAGCATTGGGAACAATCAATTGATGGAGGAGTTACGTGGACCAACATTGCGAATATTACCACTTCCTATACTTACACGAATCTTGTCATAACTACAAAATATCGGGTGCTCGTGCAGAATGGTTCTTGCGCAGCGGTGTATTCGACCACAGTTACCATCACTGTAAGTCCGGCAACTGTTGGCGGAACGCTCGCTCCGGTTTCTACCACAGTTTGCAGCGGAAGCAATGCAGGAACAATTACGCTTTCCGGAAAAGTTGGAGCAGTAATCCGCTGGGAATATTCCATTGATATGGGAATAACCTGGACGAATATTGCCAACGTTACCACCACGCAGAATTATCTGAATCTTGTTTCAACTCGTCTTTATCGCGTGCGCGTGCAGAGCAGCCCTTGTGCTGTTGTGTATTCTGCGAATGATACAATTAATGTTACTTCGGTTTCCACCGGGGGAAGTATTGCTCCTGCAGCTTCCCAGGTTTGTACCGGTGTCAATGGAGGAACATTAACGCTCAGCGGAAATAATGGTGCGATTATTCAATGGGAATTCTCTACAGATGGAGGTGTAACATGGACGATCATTGCGAATACCACCACCACGAATAATTACCTCAATCTTATCACGACCACCATGTATCGTGCGCTCGTGCAGAATGGAGGTTGCGCTGCTGCTTATTCGGCCACAGCAACGGTTACCGTTAATCCGAATTCCGTTGGAGGAAGTGTCTCAGGAGGAACTACAGTTTGTGCTTCCGGCAACAGCGGCACACTTACACTTTCAGGACAATCAGGTTCTATTGTACAATGGGAATCTTCTGTTGATAATGTTATATGGACCGTCATTGCGAATACTACTGCCACAAATAATTATCTCAATCTCCTCGATACAACCTATTATCATGTCATTGTTCAGAGCGGTGTTTGTCCAGCTGATACTGCAATTCCCGATACAGTAGTTGTAGATCCTGTTACAGTAGGAGGAACCATTTCTCCGGCTGCGGATACAGTATGCAGCGGACTCGGAGCAGGAACGTTGACGCTTGGTGGATATACGGGCGGTGTTGTGCAATGGGAATATTCAACTGACGGTGGTGTAACGTGGATCATCATTTCAAATACTACCAACACGCAGAACTACGTGAATCTTACCACACCAACTATTTATCGCGCACTGGTGAAGAGTGGTGTTTGCTCGCAGGCTTATTCGACCCAGTCGGTCATCAGTATCAATGCACAGGCCGTTGGCGGGACGTTGTATTCCAACACAACCGTATGCGGCGGCAGTAACAGCGGAACACTCACTCTTGTTGGCTACAGTGGCTCTATTACGCAATGGGAATCTTCTATTGACAACGGCGTTACCTGGTCGGCTATTGCAAACACATCCAATACCAATAATTATCTCAACTTAATTGACACAACATTGTATCGTGTCATCGTGAACAGCGGAGTTTGCCCTACTGATACTTCTACCGGCGTCACTATTACTGTTGATGCACCATCGGTAGGTGGTTCTGTTTCGGCCAACGCAGCAGTTTGCGGTGGAAACAATAGCGGTACACTTACATTGAGTGGCGAGACCGGTAATGTGGTCGGATGGGAATATTCAACAGACGGCGGTGTTACATGGATCAATATTTCCAATACTACAACAATGCAGGGTTATCTTAATCTTATGAGTACAACAGAATATCGTGCACGTGTTGCAAATGGTGTTTGCCCTTCTGATACATCGATGAGTGATACGATCACGGTAAGTCCAATGACTGTTCCAGGAACAATTACCGGAAGTACTGCTACCTGCGAAGGAACTGGTAACGGAGTTCTTACACTCACCGGTTACACCGGATCGATTTTGGGATGGGAAACTTCTTCCGACGGAATCACGTGGTCACCGATTCCTTTCAATACTCCTTCTGTAAACTGGAGCGATCCGCTTGATACAACTTATTATCATGTTCTCGTTGCAAGCGGCGTTTGTCCGCTCGATACTTCAACGATCGGAACAATTTTGGTTTATCCGAAACCAGTAGCCGGATTTACTTCGCCAACTGTTTGCTTCGGAACACCTACACAATTTACCGATACAACCACTATTGCAACCGGTGGATTGCAATTCCACAATTGGGATTTCGGTGATTCGAATGGAGCTTCCATTGCAACAAGTCCGAATTACACTTACGCAACTGCCGATACATTCAACGTAATGCTCATCGTTATGTCTGATCACAACTGTTCTGATACAGCGTTGGGAATGGCTATCGTGAATCCGCTTCCGAATGCAACGATCACCGCCGGGGGGAGTCTCGTACTTTGTTCAGGTGATAGTGTTCAACTGAGTGTTCCTTCGGCGCCACAGAATCATTATATGTGGAGTACGGGCGATTCTGTGAATGCTATCTACGCAATGAATGCAGGAAATTATGTGGTCACTGTTACTGATACAACATCCGGTTGCGCTGCAATGGATTCTTCAATGATCAGTGTTCTTCCAAGTCCTGTTGCTTCTGCCGGGCCCGATACTTCTGTGAGTGCAGGATCTTCTATTATGTTGAATGGAACAGGCGGGTTGGTTTATTCCTGGCAACCAACAGTTGGTTTGAGTGATCCGAATGTGATGAATCCGAATTGCACTCCTCCATACACGGTGACTTACACACTTACAGTAACAGATCTCAACGGATGTTCTGATACCGATGCAGTGAAAGTTACATTCCTGAAAGATTACAATGTGATCATTTCAAATCTTGTTACGATCAATGGTGATGGATTCAATGATGTATGGAATATTCAGAACATAGAATATTACCCGGAGAATAAAGTAACGATCTACAACCGTAACGGAATGAAAGTTTATGAGCAGGAAGCATACAACAACGGATGGAACGGAACTTACAACGGTGCGCAGTTACCCGACGGAACTTATTACTACGTGCTCGAATTCACCGACACGGGTGAAACGTTCAAAGGAGCAGTCACATTAGTTAGCGGAAAATAATTTCAACACAGGATAAAAACATAACGACTATGAAAAAGTTAATTCTTTCTATGATCGCAGCAGTTGCCCTGGTTGAAACCGGCAATGCACAGCAGCTTCCATTGTATAGCCAGTATTATTACAATACTTTTCTCTACAATCCTGCAACCACCGGCGTAACCGGTGAAACGAATGCGTTTCTTGTTCACCGTAGCCAGTGGACAGGAATGCCGGGCGGACCGGTAACAAATGCATTCACGGTGGATGGATTTATGGATGCGAAGAATGTAGGACTCGGCCTGAATATTTTCAATGATGCGCAGGATATCAATGAGCGTCTCGGAATTTATGCGTCGTACGCTTATCGTTTGAAAATAAATGATGATCAGCAGATCCGTTTCGGGCTCACACTTGGATTCCTTGATAACCGGATCGATTTTTCAAAAGCAATAGTGAAAGACCAGGGCGATCCGATGATGTTCTCGCAGGTGATGCGCAAAAGTGCGCTCGATGCAAATTTGGGAGTGAGTTACAACTGGAAAGAATTGCGGGTGGGGATTTCTGTTCCGCAATTATTCGGACAACATGTTTCTTACACTGATTATTCCACCACTTCCTATTACCAGTTGAATCGCCATTACGTGGGAACCGTGAATTACAAATGGGTTTTCAATGAAGACATGCAACTCGCTCTTGAACCCATGGTGATGGTGCGATTCATGCCGCATACGCCATTCCAGTATGATGTGAATGCGCTCGCCAGTTGGAAAAGTATGGTATGGGTTGGAGTTTCTTATCGCAGCAATTATGCAGTTGGTGTTGAGGCAAGAGTAAAACTCTTCGGTAATCTCAGTGCAGGATATGCATACGATATTATCATCACCCCGCTTAAAACTTCAGCCGGTATCAGCCATGAATTCATGCTCGGTTATAAATTCGGTGAATTCAAATCAGGTGGAGATTCCAGCAGCGGGCATCAGCGTGGAAAATATGATTGAAAGTCACCGTGGAAATAATAAAAAGAAATTTGTGAATATTCTTTCAGCGAATAAAAAATTTATTTGGTGTGCTTCGATTGTCTTGTTGAACACACTCGGAAGTTTTGCGCAATCGCCAGCCGACAAAATGCTGATCAGTCATGCCGATCAGCTTTTTTCTCAGCGCGAATACGAGCAGGCCTATTCCTACTACACGATCCTGAAAGATGCACATAAGGATGTGATCGTTTACCAGTATCGTGCGGGCGTATGCGCGATCTACACGGGTGATGCCGAAACTGCATTGACACTCCTTAAAAGTGCTTACGATAAAGATCCAACGATCCCCAATGTGAATTTTTTTCTCGGGCGCGCTTATCTTTTGAACGATCAGTATGATGATGCATCGCTCCAGTTCAACCTTCAGATCGCAAAAGAAAAAGATCCTGATCTTAAAGCGCGTCTCCAGCAATACATAGTTAATTGTTCTGCTGCAAAAGAATTGAATGGAAAGCCCACCAATAATCATGTTACCAATTGCGGCGCTCCTCTGAATACTTCCTACGATGAATATGCTCCCGTTTATCTTGATAACGATTCCACGCTCATTTATACTTACAAAGGGCCGGGATGCACGGGCGGAAAACATCTTTACTTTGAAAGCAACGATTCAGCAGGATATTATTTCGAAGACATTGTTCAGTCCACTGTTTCTCATGGATCATGGTACGCACCGCAGGGACTCAATGAAAATATCAATACCGCTTCGCACGATGCAGCTACAGCAGTTTCTCCGGATGGAACTACACTTTTTATTTTCAGAAGTTCCAGCGATGATGGCGGAGATATTTATTGGTCTAAAAGAAACGGAAGAGAGTGGTCCGATCCGCAAAAACTGAAAGGTGATGTGAACAGCGGCGGTTATTGGGAAGGAAGTGTTTCTATTTCTGCTGATGGCCATACAATTTATTTTGCAAGCGATCGTCCCGGTGGTTTCGGCGGGAAAGATATTTACAAAGCAGAATTGATGGGCGATAGTGTGTGGACAAATGTGCAGAACCTCGGCGCAAATGTGAATACTGCTTTTGATGATGACGCGCCGTACATTCTTCCGGATGGTTCCATGTTGTATTATGCTTCACGCGGACATAACAGCATGGGTGGTTATGATATTTTCTTTTCTACACTCGGTGGGGATATGTTATCATGGGAACTCGCTCAGAATATGGGCGCGCCGGTCAACAGTACGGCAGACGATATTTTTTATCAGCCAACAAAGGACGGCTATCACGCAGTGTTTGCTTCCAATCGTAAAGGAGGAATGGGAATGATGGATCTTTATTTTGCAGATCCCGGCGTTCCTGCAAAAGATCAATTGACCATTCAAGGACTCGTTACGCTCGATGGAAAACCTGTCGGCGCAATGGTGACAGTAACTTACGTGGACAAGCAGGATATACAAGGTGATTATTCTGCGAGTACTCTCAACGGGCGTTATTCCATCAATCTTCCATCAGGAGAGAATTACAAATTATTTTTCCAGGTGAGTGAGCAGGAAGAATACAGCAAGACTTTTGACGCGACGCAAATACAGACTTACACTACGCACGTAATGGATGTGGAATTTTTCTCCGACACGGCTTTGATGCATAAAATAAAGAAAGGAAGTGAAATGGTGGGCGATAAAAAGGACATTGTAATGCGAAATGATTCTATTGCAAATTATTTAGGGGAAGATGGCAATCCGGTAGAACCGGGTTATTACGTGGTAGTCGGTTCATTCAAGAATGCAGATTATGCGAGGAGAATGAAAAATAAATTGATAGCATCGCATGCTTACCCGAAGATCATGCTCATTTTCAATAAGAATAACGGATTTACTTATTGTGTGATCGCACATCCTGGCGATCAGTCAGCTTCTGAAAAACTGGTACTCGACGCACGCAAAGCTTATCCTGATGCGTGGATAGAATTCCTTAAGTAGAGTACGAAATACGAAATCCCGAACGCGTTCGGAAAAAAGTTACCAAATGCAGATGAATACGAAATCTGTTTTCACCATTACCCTTTTAGTACACTTTCGTATTTCGTACTCTGCTAACGTGTGAAATGTTTTGTGTAAGTAGAACTGTTCCCGCATTTATCCGTTACTACCAGCACAAGATCATGTTCTCCTTTTCCACAATGTTCATCAAATGTGTACCAGATCATTTTTTTCTTCGGTTCATATTGCATCAGTACCCATTTACCGTCTATCGTTGCGCGGTAACTTTTTATTCCCGAAAGATTATCGCCGATCGTGAATTTCATTGAGCTCAATGATGAAAGATCTTCCTGTTTTGTTTTCATATCGAAGTTCGAAGTGTGAATGGAAGGAGCCGTTGTATCACTCATGATCATGAAAGTGCCAAACGATTTTATATCGGCTGTTATTCCATTCCCGCTCCAACTGCCGCCGATGTAACTGTAATGCCCCGATTTTGTTTTCTGAACAATAAAAGATTTTGCACGCATATTTTCCGGTATATCGGCGTAGAGCGTGAAAGAACAGGATTGCTGTACCGGAATATTTTCGGGGAATGAAACAGAAGATGCAAATCCTTTTTTTTCCAGGGCAATATTGAAAATCAATTCTTCATTCTCATAAAATGCGCGCGAAGGAGTACTCAGTTGAAATGAAGATTCGTCAATGAGATTTGTGGTGTCCCACAGGAGCACGTGCACGTACGGAGTCAGGCCCATACGCGCGGGAACGGGAGAGCGCGCCAGCGACTTCACTTTGAAATCGAAAATTGCTTTATTGGCAAAAGCATCACCGAGCAAATAACGGAAACTGATCTTCGAATCGGAATTGAAATTTACATAACCGTTATTTACCACGCTGTCGTAGATCGGAAGAATATTATTCGGCAAAACAAAACTGCATTGGTAAAAATGGCTGTGTTCTTCATATTCATCATAATCAATGAATGCATTGATGTAACGCAGATCATCGAAAGGCAAACGCTCGAGATGATGCTTGTAGATCATTTTTTTTTCTTCATCCAGTTCTATCGAATAAACGCCGTTCTTTCCGTTCGAAACAGTTTCTTTATCATAGCCCTCAATTGCAAAACCAATTTTGCCGTGAACGACTATACTATCGGTTGCATTTGCAAGAATATATTTTCCTCCTGAAATTTTCAACGCAAATTTTACAGCTTCATTTTTTCCATTCACACTCGCGCCCGGCTCAGCAGGACAAACCAATAACGTTACAGGAACAGGAGCCACATCATCTTTCACCGGCAAACCGAAGAGCAACGGATTCAGCGCATCTTCTGTTTTTTCATCACGGATCTCAAAGTGCAGATGGGGCCCGCCGGAATTTCCTGTATTGCCGCTGTACGCGATCACATCTCCCTTTTTTACTTTTATTTCATCCGGCTGCAATTGCAATTCCACTTCAAACGATTCGTCTTTGTATTGCTCTTTTCCAACGTACGTTCCTATGGCGTCATTGAATTCGCTCAGGTGCCCGTACACGCTCACGTAGCCGTTCGGGTGCGTGATGTAAATTACTTTTCCATAACCGAACGGACCCACTTTTATTCTTGAAACATATCCGTCGGCTGCAGCGTGTACCGGAAGCCCTTCCACACCGTGCGTGGTAATATCTATTCCTGTATGAAAATGATTTTCGCGCAACTCACCGAAATTTCCGGCAAGCATAATGGGAATGTCGAGCGGATTACGGAAATAATTCTGCGGATAATCGCTTTGCGCCGTAAGCGGGAAAGGAAATAAGAAAAGAAGAAAGATTTTTTTCACCGGAATAAAATTAAGGCAACTCAACTCACAACCGGGCAACGTTTTGAATAGCTGTCAACGTTTTCCTGTTAATTGTTTGCCATGAATTTTGTGCCAATTTTTCAAATCGCTTTCAACATTGACGGTTTATCTCTAAATTTAACAGTATGAAATTCCTCCGTTTCCCCGTTGCCATAACCGGCGTTCTGCTCGTTTTCTTTTTTTGCGATTCCTGCGGCAATAAAGAGATCGAGTCATCGAAAAAAATTACCGTAGCGGGGAATGAATATACGATCCGTGCCAGCAGTTCGCGCGAGTGGGACGCAGGCGTAGCAGGAGGCGGACACGCACCTATTTTCATTCCGTATGTCAATAAAAATATCAGCAATGCAGTGACCATCGAGTCGAACGGAAATATTTTTCTTGCAGATGGAATGGAAGAATTCCCCGATATGCTTTCTAAAAATGAATTGCAGAAGATCGTTGATAATATCGATCTGGAAAGTTCACCTGACGGAAAAAATTTACTCTACACACGCATCACTGAAAAAGGAAAGATCATTCGCGTTATTCACCGGGTGGAGGGCGGAAAAATGTTTCATACCGGTTATTACGATGATCTTTTCACTGCAGATGTGAATGCGGGAAAAGATCCTGATTGGACAAAAATTCCTGCGCTGAAAGATATTGCTGCACGTTTTTTCATGGACACGGTTTCCATTGAAAATCAGGAATATGTTTTTGATGCATTGCTTTCGCTTAAACATACCAATGAAATGGACCAGTTTGCACTCGGAACTTACGGTGCTTATCGTAATTCCACTTTTTATATCAATTCGCTTTCCGAACAATCGGTGTGGAAAGATCTTGATGCTTCGTGGAAAACGAAAGTGGCCGACCGCGTTCGCGTTCTTGCACGCGATATGGAAGAGAACGCTTATTCCGGCGATACCACCTCTTATGCGGTGGATACTTACAACACATTGATTGCTCTTGCCCGTAATGCAAATTCAACGCAACTTTATTCTCCGCTCGACAGCGTGATGTGCCGCTTGTGTTTTCATAATGAAAAAATGTTCTACAAATTCATTGAGCGGTTCGATACGGCCTGGTATAAAGCTCCTGCTCCTGAAATCCTGGATTATCTCGATCAGTTGTTCACCATTCAATTCCTCCAGGGAAATCATTCGGGTAAAGAACCGGAGATACTCACTGCTCAAAATATTTTTGATCTTGGTTTGAAGGCCAATAATTCAACTATGAAAAATTACGCGGCCTCACTGATGATAAAAACCTGGCCGGAAATGGAGAATGATTCTCAGCAACCGAATTTACTTAGTTCTTATTTCGAATATCTCACCGCAGCCGATCAGGAAACGGTACTGGCAAAAGCAGAAAAAAGTATGGATGGAAAATACAAAGAGGAAGCGGCAAGCATGATCAACGATCACGGCGATTGCGAACTGTATTTGAAAATGAAGAAAAAGTATCCGTCGCTGTTTACCTCCACGCGCTCCGATTGTGAAGATGAGACTGTTCATACCACGAAATAATATTTCCCCAATGAGAATAACCAGGGCATTGAAATTTTTTGGTGTGGTGATGTTGTGCTTTTTTATTTGTGCGAATTGTTTTTCGCAGGAAATAAAAAAGAAAAGAGGAAAGGTCACATTGTATTACGACAACAATAAAACGGTGAAGGCAAAAGGGAAAGTGAAGAATCATAAAAAAGAAGGCGAATGGAATTTTTATGATAAAGACGGGAAACTCGAATCAACAAAAACTTTCAGAAGCGGAGTGGAAAATGGAATGTGCACCGAATATTACCAGGACCAAAATATTTTTTCTGCCGGAAGATACGTTGATGGAAAATTAGAAGGACTCTGGACCACTTATTACGAGAGTGGAAAGATCAAGGCCAATAATATTTACCAGGATAACCAACTCGATGGCGCGCAGATCTATTATTATGAGAATGGAAAAATTTTCATGAGATCTTTTTATTTCAGCGGCAAACCTTCCTATGTCTGGACTTGGAATAATGATGGCCGCCCAAACCATTTTGAATATTATGCCAATGGACAACGCGATGGAACGTGGAGGATCTACCCGCAACAGCCGGCAGCCGGCGATACCTGTGCATCGGAAATTGATGAATATGCAAATGGAATGCTCAGTGAATTGACAAAATATTCAAACTGTGTGAAGCGTGAACAGGCGCATTATCACAATGGAAACCCGGAAGGAGAAGCTATTTCCTGGAATAGTGAAGGGCAGCTTATTTCTGTGGAAGAATATTCCAACGGGCTCCTGAATGGAAAATGTGTTTATTATGACGATGGAAAAATTCTGCGCGAGATGCACTGGAAGAACGGAAAACGTTTCGGCGCCGATGATCAGTTTGATATTTATGGAACTCTTCTCACGCACGAATATTTCGGCGCATACGGACCCGACACAATAATCTATTATCAAAAGAACGGGAAGATCTCGAATGAACGTGTATACCGGTACTATCCCGGCTTCGTGCGCGAAGAACAATTTTCTCAGTACTCGGAATACGATGAGAATGGGATTTTAATGCTCACCGGTGAATATCATTTTGAAGCGAAGAATTCCAAATGGCAGACCTTTTATCCGAATGGGAAAGTGAAATCAGAGACCACCTATAACGGCGGAAAAATGGACGGCATTTATACGAAATGGTACATGAATGGGAAAGTGATGCTCGTGCTCGAACTGGATGGTGGTAGTGTTGTAGCACAACCCAAAGCATTCGACTACAAAGGAAGGCCATTGAAAGAAGGAAGCAAAGCTTACAACGAGATCGTGGACGGAAACAAACCGGGCGAAGTTTATGACAACCCTGCCTATTATCACCCCGATCGCACGAAAGTCTCCGGCAATATTGTTTTTATTACTCCTGAAATTACGAATCAGGATGAACCGCCTCCGCCAATAGAAGTGGATTCCGTAAATACAGATTTAATGAACCGGGATGGGGAAAATAATAATGTTATTGTTGAACAAAGAAACGATACGGAGGAAGCTTTTACTTTCGCTGAACAGATGCCGGAGTTTGCAGGAGGAACAGGCGAATTTTACAAATTCATGAATAACAATCTTAAATATCCGAAAGGTTATGAAGAAAAGCAGGGAACAGTGTGGGTTCAGTTCATAGTCGAAAAAGACGGAACGGTTTCCAATATTAAAATTGCAAAACCCATTCCGAATGCACCCGATTTTGATAAGGAAGCCATGCGTCTCATTGCATTGACGAGCGGAAAATGGAGTCCGGCAAAAATGAATGGAAGAGCAGTAAGACTGCAAATGACGATGCCGGTAAAATTCAGGAATGAATCGGCGGGAAATTAATGTGAATGATCAGAAAGGATCTTCTTCAATGTCATTCAGCTTCGATCCGCGGATAATATTTCCATTACCGAAATCTTCCGATGGATTTATTCCCGCTGCAGGATTATAAGTTGCATTTCCTTCCGCGCTGTTCTGTCCGCCGAAATCATTGGCAACGTCCATGAATTTTGCAAGGCGATCCACGAAACGCAGCGTCACACTTCCCACTGCACCGTTACGGTGTTTTGCAATAATAATTTCCGCCATTCCAGCCGTGCTGTTTCCTTCTGCAGTAACATCAAGTCCGTAATATTCCGGGCGGTGAATGAAAAGTACCATGTCGGCATCCTGCTCGATCGCACCGGATTCACGAAGATCGGAGAGCTGCGGTTTTTTATCGCCACCACGTGTTTCTACTGCACGGCTCAATTGAGAAAGCGCGATGATGGGAATGTTCAGTTCTTTCGCAATACTTTTCAATGAACGTGAGATCATACTGATCTCCTGCTCGCGGTTTCCATTGCGCGAATTATCAGAACCTGCGGTCATGAGCTGGAGATAATCCACCACCACCATTTGAATATCATGTTTCTGTTTCAGTCGCCGGCATTTTGCACGCAATTCGAAAATAGAAAGTGCAGGAGTATCGTCAATGAACAACGGCGCGGCCGAGAGCTTTCCGATCTTCGTATGCATTTGCTGAAACTCGTGTTCTTCAAGATTTCCTTTCCGCAATTTTTCTGCAGGCAATTCCGATTCGCTGGAGATCAAACGCTGAACCAATTGCACCGAAGCCATTTCAAGAGAGAACACAGCGACAGGGCGATTAAAATCAACGGCTGCATTTCGCGAAAGTGAAAGTACAAATGCAGTTTTTCCCATTGCAGGACGAGCTGCGATGATCACGAGATCCGAATTCTGCCAGCCGGAAGTCAACCGGTCGAGTTCAGTGAATCCGCTCGGCACACCATTCACACCGCTCTTCTGCTCGCGCGCGGTCTCGATCTGTTTCATCGCCTGGTTGATGAGCGTACTCATCGGGTCATAATTCTTGCGGATGTTTCCTTCCACGACAGAAAATAAATTCGCTTCTGCTTTATCGAGAAGATCGAATACATCGGTGGTGTCTTCGTAAGCGGCTTTGATCGTGTCGCTGGAAATATTGATGAGTTCGCGCTGAATAAACTTCTGGGAAACTATCCGCGCATGGAATTCTACATTGGAGGAAGAAGCAACGCGGCTCGTGAGTTGAGAAATGTAATAAGCGCCGCCCACGATCTCGAGTTCGCCGGTACGTTTCAGTTCCTGCGTTACCGTAAGAATATCGATAGGTTCCGACCGCTGAAAAAGATTTTGAATGGCAGCGAAAATTCTTCCGTTGGCTTCTTTGTAAAAACTTTTCGGCTGCAGGATATCGACCACTGCAGTGAGCGCATCTTTTTCGAGCATGAGCGCGCCGAGCACGGCTTCTTCGAGATCAACTGCCTGTGGGGGAAGTTTTCCGAGCTCGTACAATTGCTGGGTTACCTGTGAGAGGTGCGCAGGACGTGTGCTGGGGGAATTTTTTTTCTGTTCGGTACTCATCTTCTCAGGGTCAACAGTTATTTTTTCGGGAGGGCATCAAAAGTAGAAAAATACCGATCGCTTCAACGGCTTCCAGCTATTTATAAATGTAAACGTCTTTTGAACAGGGATTGTTAATGATTTGCACTTTTAGTTTTGAACAATTTTCCGGTTCATATTCTGAAATTTTGTAAGAATGAAATTTTCCGGCTTCTGATGTGAGTAAGATTTCATTGCCCAATTGTCATTTGTCATTGGAAAATAATATTTGATCAGCAACCGGCAACTAATGACTATTTACCAATGGCCAATTTGCCTATTTTTGCACCTCGTTTATGTCTTCCATTCAGCTCGGTGATAAAGAGTTCGTACCCTATCTTTCAGAAGAGAAAATTCTGTCGGCGGTGCGCGATGTTGCAGCAAAAGTGGAACGCAGTTATTCCGGAAAGAAACCGCTCTTCATTGTCGTTCTCAATGGCTCTTTCCTTTTTGCTGCCGATCTTCTTCGTAATTTTTCTTTCGACTGTGAAGTTTCATTCGTGAAAATGGCTTCTTATTCCGGAACCAGTAGCGGGAACGTTACGGAACTGATCGGGTTGAATGAGAATATTTCCGGCAGGGATGTGGTTATTGTGGAAGACATCATTGATACGGGAAATACGATCACGAAAATTTTCGAAAAAATAATTGCACAACAACCTTCGTCAGTGAAAGTGGCCACACTTCTTTTCAAACCCGGCGTGTACAAAAAAAATATTCCCGTCGAATACATCGGTCTGGAAATCCCGAACGATTTCATTGTGGGATATGGGCTCGACTATAACGGGCTCGGAAGAAATCTCCGCGATATTTACGTAATAAAAAAACAGCATAACCCGCTTTGAAAAAAATAAAACAGAAATTATGCGCAACATTGTACTCTTCGGTCCGCCGGGTGCAGGCAAGGGCACTCAATCGGAAAAATTAATTGCACGTTACGGATTCGCACACATTTCCACCGGCGATATTTTCCGCCGGCACACTGCCAATAATACCGATCTCGGAAAACGCGTGAAAGAGATCATGAACAACGGAGAATTGGTTCCCGATTCCATTACCATTGAAATGCTCAAACAGGAAATTGATAAAAATCCCCAGGCAAAAGGGTTTCTCTTCGATGGTTTTCCGCGCACAGTAGCGCAGGCGCAGGCGCTCGACGATTTTATGAAAGAAAGTAAAACTGCAATTCACGCTGTTATTTCTCTCGAAGTTTCTGAAAAAGAGATCCGCGATCGCATTGCAAAAAGAAAATTAATTTCCAATCGCGCCGACGATGAAGATGAAAAACTGAACAAGAGGATCACGGAATATTTCACAAAGACCATTCACGTACTTCCGTATTATGAAAAAACGGGCCGGCTGAAAAAAGTGGTTGGTGCAGGAAATATTGAAGATATCTTCAACGCACTTTGTAAAGAGATCGATGGATTAAAATAATAATGCAGGAAGAAACTATTTTACTTGGAATTTCTGGGTTATTCTGCAATGATTCGTATTCGTAGATTCGTAAATATTTGTATTTCGTACCATGGCTGATTCAAATTTTGTCGATTATGTAAAGATCTGTTGCCGTTCCGGAAAAGGCGGCGGTGGGTCGGTGCATTTATTGCGCACAGCCCAGACTGCGAAAGGAGGGCCCGATGGGGGAGACGGAGGCCGTGGCGGACATGTGATCATTCGCGGAAATAAACAATTGTGGACGTTGCTTCATTTGAAATATCGCAAGCATGTGATCGCCGAAGATGGTGAGAAAGGCGGGCGGTCGAATATGACTGGAGCGGAAGGAAAAGATGAAGTGATAGAAGTTCCGCTGGGAACAGTGGTGCGTGATGGGGAGAGCGGGGAAATGCTGCGCGAGATAAATGAAGACGGAGAAGAATATATTTCTGTTGCAGGCGGAAGAGGAGGGAAGGGAAATACTTTTTTTGCAACATCCACGCGACAAACTCCGCGATTTGCGCAGCCGGGTGAAGCGGGAAGAGAAGAATGGAAAGTGCTCGAATTGAAATTGCTTGCTGATGTGGGATTGGTTGGTTTTCCCAATGCAGGAAAATCCACTTTGCTTTCTGTTGTCTCTGCAGCAAAACCGGAGATCGCCGATTATCCATTCACAACACTCGTTCCGAATCTCGGAATTGTAAAATATCGTGAGGATCGTTCTTTCATCATGGCCGATATTCCCGGCATCATCGAAGGTGCGCACGAAGGAAAAGGATTGGGATTGCGTTTTCTCCGACACATCGAAAGGAATTCTATTTTGCTGTTTATGGTTCCATCTGATGCGAATGATATTGTGAAAGAGTACAACATTCTTATGAATGAACTGGATGAATACAACCCGGAGCTCATGCATAAAAAAAGAATTCTCGGAATTTCAAAAGCCGATCTGCTCGATGAAGAATTGTTTGCTGCGGTGAAAAAAGAAATGGACAAAAAAATAAAGAAATTAAATATCCCTTATGTTATTTTTTCTTCGGCGACCGGAAAAAATATTCAACAGTTGAAAGATGAATTGTGGAAGTTGATGAATTGAAATTCGTTCTCCTATTCATTATGCGGCGCTCTTCTTCCACGTGGATTTGCGGCCGGCGGAAGCGGCCCAAAATAACTCACACACGGTGTAGTCCACGGACAATGATGCTGCAAAATAATTTGTGCGTCGCCTACCGGTTTATTCAGTTCAATGGAATAATCGCACTCTTCATATCGCTTCCGGTAGCAGGCCGTATCGTAAGTTGAATTCTGATCATTCTTCGGCGTCGAGTACTTTTCTTTTTTCCACGCTTCAACAAAACAATAATTTCCAGGAGCAAGATCAATCTGGAATTTTCCGGCGGTATCAGAAATTACAGAATCAACAATAGAACATTTATCAGAATTAGAACTTCCTGTTTTCACATACAATTTTATTCCCGCAGTTGGTTGCGCCGGCGCATTCAGCAGGTCGTCCGATGGCCTTGCTCCCCCGCAATAATCGCTTTTTACAAGAAGGATTCCTGAAACTGAAATAGAACCTGTTCCTTTATTTGGCGGTGGAAATTTTTCAGTATGCCTGCACGTCCACGATGAAATACAAAGTGTGATAGTAAGAATAAAAATTGCGGCAGGAAATTTCATTATGTCAAGTTAAAAAAAATGTCATTAGCCAATGGCAACCGAACGAAGTTCGTTAACGGAAAAGTTCCAGTTGTTCCATTCCAGGCAAACTTTTTTCATGACGAAGCAGCCATTCTTTCCGATGCAGCCCCCCGGCATAACCCGTTAGACTTGCGTCGCTGCCTATCACGCGATGACAGGGAACGATGATCGCAATTTTATTTTTTCCATTGGCAGTTCCGGCCGCACGAATTACTTTTTCATCGCCGAGATTTTTAGCGAGATCGAGATAGGAAATTGTTTTTCCGAATGGAATTCTGCACAATTCATTCCATACTTTCTGCTGAAATTCTGTTCCTTCCTGCTTCAGCGGCAGATCAAAAATCTTTCTTTCTCCCGAGAAATATTCTTCCAGTTGCTTCTTCGCTTTTAAAAGTAAAGGGGGAATTTCACTTTCCGGATTTTTTGCTTCATCGCGGAATTCTACTTCGTGAATGAATTGTTCATCACCCACAATTTCTATTGTTCCTACCGGCGAATCAAATATTAGTCCGGGCATTTCTGAAAAAATTATTTTGCGAGTAAAGTGATCACCTCTTCGATCAACTGCTCCTTGTCTATAGGAACCACACCCACGCTCTCGCACACGAGCCCGCCTGCAATGTTGGAGATCTCTGCGATCATTTCCGGTTTCAATCCTGCAGCAAGACACATCGCTGCCACGCTCACCACCGTGTCGCCCGCGCCCGATACGTCTGCGATGTTACGCAGGTGTGCAGGTAATAATTTTTTCACATGGCGGCCATGAACATAAATTCCGTGATCCGAAAGCGTGATCAGCGCAAGTTCTATTTTCAATTTTGTCTTCAGAAGATCCACCGCCTTCGTCAGTTCTTTCTCGCTCCTCTGGTTGAAATCGATCTTCAATCCTTCTTTAAGTTCTTTCAGGTTTGGTTTGAATAAAGTTACACCCTGATAATTCATGAAATGTTTTTTCTTCGGATCGACCACCACGGGAACTTTTTTCTTTCTTGCACGATTCACCACATCGCGGATGAGGGGTTCAGTGATCAATCCTTTGTCATAATCTTCAAATATGATCACGTCTATCTTCTGTGTGTCGAGCAGGTAAGCAATGCGCTGCAGGAATAAACTCGTTTCATGCGGAGTAATATCAGAATCGATCTCTTCATCCACGCGGAGTAAATGATGATTATTCCCGATGACCCTGGTTTTTTCCGTGGTGATCCGTTCACGGCTTTTCAGAATTCCTTTCGGCGCCAGTTTTTCTTTCATCATCAGATCAAGAAAAAGAGTTCCTTCACGATCCACACCGATCACCGAACAAAGAATGGGTAGGGCTCCCAATGCCTGAACATTCAGCGCCACATTCGCAGCGCCACCAAGCCGCTGCTCTTTACGGATCACAGACACGACCGGTACCGGGGCTTCCGGGGAAATGCGGGAAACTTTTCCCCACACATAATTGTCGATCATCACATCGCCAATGATGAGTACGCGGAGTTGAGAAAAACTTTCGAAGATCTTGCGGATCGCTTTAGAGGAATGTTTTGCCACTAACTTTTTTTTGAGATGATAAAAGTACGGATTTCATTGGAGAGCGGAAGGAGGAGAGCTGGGGGAATTTCAGGGTAGCGTATCTTTGTTTATGTTCTCCGGACTCCACTCTCCACCCTCCAATCTCAAATGTTCGCAATCGTAGATATAGAAACTACAGGAGGCCGTCACGACCGGGATCGCATCACCGAGATCGCTATTCTTGTTCACGATGGATTAACGGTGACTGAAAAATATTCCACACTCATCAATCCCGAATGCAGGATCCCCGAATTTATAACGCGCATGACACGCATCACGAATAAAATGGTAGAGGGTGCGCCGAAGTTTTACGAAGTAGCGAAGAAGATCGTGGAGATGACGGAAGGAAAAATATTCATAGCGCACAATGTGAATTTCGATTATAATTTCATTCAGCGGGAATTCAGTTCGCTCGGTTACAAATGGAAACGAGAAAAACTGTGCACGGTAAAACTCAGCCGGAAACTTTTGCCGAAAAGAATTTCTTATTCGCTCGGAAAATTATGTGAATCACTTGGAATTGAAATTGCCACCGGTGACCGCCATCGTGCAATGGGAGATGCCGAAGCCACTGCAAAACTTTTTGATATTCTCCTGCAGAAAAAATCGGAACACCCCACCTACAGGAGGCAGGATATTCACGAGATCAATACGTCGAAGGTCGATAAGATCAGGTTGTACGTGCTGAAAAAACTTCCTGAAGAATGCGGCGTGTATTATTTTCTCAATAAAGAAAAAGAAATCATTTACATTGGCAAAAGCACAAACATGCGCACGCGCGCCATCGGCCATTTCAATAACAAACAAACAAAATCGGACCAATTGAAAAACGAATTGATGGATGTGGATTTTGTGAAAACAGGAAGCGAGTTGATCGCCCTTTTGCTTGAATCGGAAGAAATAAAAAAACACAAGCCGAAACATAACCGGGCGCGCCGGAGAGATGTATTCACACATTCCATCGATCATTTCATTGATAAAAAAAACGTGATCAATTTTAAAATTGTCCCCTGCGATGAAGCGAATGATCCGCTGCTGAGTTACACCACCTATACTTCCGCACGGGAAAAACTGAATGAGTGGATCGATGAACATTCGCTCTGTCTCAACCATTGCGGGCTCAACGAAACCGGCGGCGAATGTTTTCAGCGGCACGTTAAGAAATGTTACGGAATCTGTACCAATGATGAAGTTGTGCAGGAATACAACCTTCGTGCGCAGAGGATACTTGATGAGTACCGGAAAGAAAAAACAGACTACGTTCTCATTGACAAAGGCCGCACCGAAGAGGAAAATTCCATTATTCTTTTCGAGAAAGGGCGTTATGCCGGTTATGGATATTTTGACAAGAGTGATACAATCTCTTCTTCCGAAGAATTGCGTTCACGGATCAAACGCGCAAATTATTTTCCGGATGTGGATGAATTAGCGAGAGGATGGTTGTCGCAGAATCAGAAACTGAAAAAAATAATTCTGTAAGAAAATAATCCCTAATGACAGACCATTATTTTTTCTTCGCATGCGTATGCGCTTGTTTCCACGCGCACGAAATAAATTCCATTCTGAAGTTGTGTCATATCCATTTCCGTTCTCTCTCCGTGAACAGCAGAACGCAGGATCACTTTTCCGCACGGATCATAGATGAGAATTTCGCCTTTGTTTGCAGAAGCGCCATTGAAAAAAGATCCGGAAATATTCACCGTAATTTTTTCGTTCGCAGGAACCGGCGAAACATTCATTGTGAAATTATTTTCATTTGAATTTATTGCCAGCGGCAAACTGTCGGGAGTAAATTGATAGTGATCCTGGAAATAAACTGTGCTGTTCCATCCTGTGCAGATGTATCCTTTCGATGTTGTTCCAAAACCGGCCGGCAAATGGCGAGGTAAGCCGGGGAAATTTGTCATCGTCATCCATGAATCGGTAGAAGGATGATATTCATAAAAATCCTGCCGGTCACCCGACATCGCAAATCCTGTTCCGATATAACCGAGCGCACCAACAGAAAAACCTGTTGCATAAAATCTCGCGACGCCGGCAAATGTCGCACGCGGCGACCAGGAATCAGCAACAGGATCATATCGCCAGAAATCCTGCGTGAATGGTACGATGCCATCGAAACCGGTTCCGATATATCCTTTACCACCAATTGCAAAACCTGCAGCACCATATCGCGCTGTTCCTCCAAAATTCGCTTTCGGTGTCCATGCATCCGCGAGTGTATCGTATTTATAAAAATCCTGCTTCACTACGCCGTCATTTCCAGTTCCGATGTATCCGTTTGCACCAATGGAAAATCCAACGCACATGTAGCGTGCAGTTCCGGAGAAATTCGCTTTTGCCGACCAGTTGTTTGCCGTGGTATCGTATTTCCAGAAATCTTTGTAATAAGTTCCGTCGTATCCTGTGCCGAAATAGCCATTTGCACCAATGGAAAAAGCAACACCACCGAATCTCCCGGCTGCGGGCAAACTTGCAATTTGTGTCCATGCATCTGTCGCCTGGTTGTATTTCCAGAAATCCTGGTGATACGTTACGCCGTCATATCCTGTGCCTACATATCCCATATTGCCAATGGAAAAAGCAGCAGCGCCATAGCGGCCGCCTCCTGCATAATCAAGTTTCTGCAACCAGGTGCCCTGCGCATACGCAAGAGAAATGAGGGTCGAGAAAAAAAGAAGTGCGTAGAATTTTTTCATGGGAAGTGGGTTTGGGTGTGAATGAAAGTTATGAAAAAAGGTTTTCGATGCAAAAGTTTCCGGGGAAAAAATTATCACGGTCAGTTTTTTTCTGAAAAAAATCAGCATCATTTCAGAATGGATAAAAAAAACGGGCATCTCTTCCGAAATGCCCGTTTGTATTTACGAGAGCGAAAAATTTATTCCGCCACTTCTATCATTTTAAAAGGAACGCTGATAATGGCCTGGTAATCTTCGCCGGCTTCGAGCATATCCTCGTCATCCTGTTCATAATACCAGTTGATGATGATAGCGCTTCCACCTTTGTGGATCGCTTCGAGTTTCTTGAAAACATCAAGAATACATTTTGAAGAACTTGTATTGAAATATTCGAGTTGAATATTCACGTTCGTATTCGACTGGGGTTTGCCGGCATAGCGTTCCAGTTGTTCTACAAGTGGTTTGTAAAACTCGATGGAGTTTTCCGGAATAGAGCGTCCGCGGATTTCAAGAGTTCCAGCCGACATATCAAAAGTGATGGTCGGTGTTTTTGGGGTGCCTTCGATGACTATGCGTTCCATAAGTGTAATTATTGATGATGTGTGTTATTGTGCGATTTTAATATTCAGGCTGAAGAAAGAATAGGTGTCATCCACCGGCATGAAATGATAATTAAGTTTCTGACCGGTCTTGCGTGCAATATCGATCATTCCCAATCCGCCGCCACCTTTGTCTGACATTTCTCCGTTATTCAGTACTGCTTTGTAATAATCTTTGAGTTCTTCTTTGGAAAGCCGGTTGATCTCGTCGAGTCTTGATTTCAGTTTTTCT
Source organism: Bacteroidota bacterium (assembly GCA_016194975.1). Taxonomy (NCBI): domain Bacteria; kingdom Pseudomonadati; phylum Bacteroidota; species Bacteroidota bacterium. The sequence continues at coordinate 17,861 of JACQAM010000007.1, read as the reverse complement.
ACGTTATCGCCGAGAATATAATTTCCGGTAATGATGTTGTATTGATTATCGATCTTACCGATCATGAAGATCGCAGAGCGGATATTTTCTCCGTCGCCTGTTGTAACTGAAGTGCCGTTGAGTGAACGCGGAATTTCATCCATGTGGTGATAAAGATTCTGCAGGCATTCAACGAGCACATTGTAAACTTTCTTCTTGATCTTGGGTTCTTCCTGCATGGTATCAAGTTTGGATTCCATGATTTGCAGGATAGAAGTAAGCAACTCCGAGGTAATATCGCCCTTGAAGGAGAGCATGATATTATTACGCTCCATCTTATCGTAAAAATCGTAAATGTCTACCATCATAAATGGTACGAGATTTCTCGGGTTACAATTTTGCCTTCGCTTTGCTTCAGCGGGGCAGGTAAGACAAATATAGGGGGAGTTTTGGAAAAACCAAATCCTCTAAGGGAAGCAAGAGTAAGAGTGGGAGCGTGTGTGTTTGTATTCATCATCGTTAGAAAAAGCGGCTATGGGTAAGAAGCCGCCTTTCCTGATTTTTCTGATCAGTTCATAGTGAATTCAAATGTATTTCCGTCTATGCTTATCGTGCCTTTATTGTCGCAGGTGCCGTTTCCGAAATCAACTGTTCGCGTTGATTTTCCGTCGGGAGTCAATTCGAAAGTTCCCTTGGTGATCCAGCTACAACTCAGGTCACGCACAATGGGACTTGTAATTGTGGAAGTCCATGTTTTTCCATTGCGGTCTGTTCCGTGATTAGATCCTGTGATGGTAATGATCTGCGGATCGGTGGAAACAGTTGATCCCGAGCTGAACGTAATATTCCTATCGCAATCAAAAAGAATGGTCCAGTCGGTTCCTTTCGTGCATTTTCCATTGGTAACAACTTTGTGCCAGGAGTTGACACCTGTACGTGTAAGCGTGATAGTTCCCTGATATTGTATTGCACCAACAAAGAAAGTATCGAGCGACATAGTAGCAATAGCTCCTACGTAATCCCACGGATCAGACAAGGTCATTCTTATTTTTCCTTTGCGGATCTTTCCGTCAACCGTATCTGTACAACCCGTTCCGTAATCAATGGTCATGTAGCGCGGCCATGCTCCATTGTTGGTATCCACGGTTACAGTAGGGCAGGAAGATTGAGCGTAAGCGCCCTGTATCACGCGGTGCATGCCAGGTTCATCTATAGTTATTTTATTCACAGCAGGGAGCATGCGCATGAATTCTCCTTCGCAAATGTTATTGTCAGTTGCAGAAGTGGTTTCGGTATCAACCGGAGTTTTTTTACATCCGTTGATGAAGAGCGTTGTTCCAACTGCGAGTACAGTTGATACGACAAGTACTGGTGTGAAAAATCGTTTCATGTGAACGGGTTTTGTGAGTTGAACTTAAGACAATGCCGGTTGTCAGAAGGTTTAATGCAAAGCTAAGCGTTTTACGCTTATTTTATGAAAAGGTTTTGATCAATCTTACGCGCCGAAACGAGGTCGTCAGATGCGGATTCCTGCAATGAGAACATCATCCACCTGCTGAAATCCTTCTTTCCATTTGTCAAAAGTATTTTCAATCAGCGACGCTTGTTCGGTCATAGGCAACACATGTACTTCCACCAGTTTTTCAAGGAGCCGTTTCATCATGAATTTTTTTCCGCGTTCGCCCCCGAACTGATCTGCGAATCCATCGGAGAACATATAGATCGTATCTCCTTTGTCAAATTTAAAACGATGCGTGGTGAATTTTTTATCACGCGTGTCGTGCGTTCCCCCAATAGGAAAACGGTCACTGTCAATTTTACTGAGCAATCCGTTGCGTATAACAATAAGCGGCCTAAGCGCACCGGCAAAATTCACTTCATGTTTCGATCTGTCGATAACGCAAACAGCAATGTCCATTCCGTCTGCCGTATCCTGGTCATGCTGGTCTTGTTTCAATGCTGCCCTTACGCCTTCATTCAGCCGGTCGAGAATTGTTCCCGGATCATCGATTCCTTTTTCAAGAACGATCTGGTTAAGCAGATCGTGGCCTATCATACTCATGAGCGCACCCGGAACTCCGTGACCGGTGCAATCGGCAACAGCCATAACACATTTTCCTTTTCGCTCACCGAACCAGTAAAAATCTCCGCTCACAATATCTTTTGGTTTATACACTACAAAACTTTCCGGGAAATGCGAGTAGATAAGATTAAGATCGGGCAACATGGCCGACTGGATTCTTCTTGCGTATTGAATACTTGCAGTGATGTCTGCATTTTTCTGTGCAAGTTCCTGCGTGCGCTCCGCCACTTTTGTTTCGAGTATCCTGTTCTCTTTTTTGATAGCGGCTGTCCGGTAACGTACAAATCCGAAAAATCCAGTGATGATAACTAAAACGCATAAAGTGTAAAACCAATTAGTTTTCCAGAAAGGAGGTTCTACATGAATGCGCACTAATAATTTTTCATTGCTCCAATTTCCATTGCTATCGGCCGCACGCACATACAACGCATAATCACCCCCGGGAAGATTCGTGTAGCTCACATAACGATTTGTAGTGGCAGGCGACCATTCTTCATCGGCTCCTTCAAGACGATACCGGTAAAGATTTTTTGTGGGATCCACATAATCGAGAGCTGAAAGTTCGAATTGAAAATTATTATCGCGCCATCCTACGCTGATCAGTTTAGTATCGGTGATCACCGTATCGAGACGGATCTCTTTTCCGAAACGTTTGTATGAAATAATAAAAACGGGAGGCGGAGGAGATTTCGAATCAGCCGTACGGATATCAATGATATTCAATCCGCCCTGTCCGCCAAAAAATATTTCTCCTTTCTTATTCTGAAAATAAGCGCCCTGATTGAATTCCGCGGTCTGCACTCCTGCAGCAGGGCCGAAATTGCGGAACATTTCATCACCGGTTTTAGAAGGGGAAAAACGAGTGATGCCTTTATTGTGGCTGAGCCACAGATTTCCATTCGGATCAATGACCACTGCATAAATATTATCACTCGGCAAACCATCGCGTTCATACCAGGTCCGGAATTTTTTTGTGGCCGGATCGAATTCGTCAATTCCATTCGCAGTACTCATCCACAAGTGGCCCGAATTATCTTCCGCAATATTGTAAACGATATTATTTGAAATGGAAGACCGGTCGTTATCATCGTGCTGGTAGCTTATGAATTTATTTGTTCCGCGCGGGCGCACCATCACACCACCTGCGCGCGTGCCTACCCATAGATCTCCGCGCTTATCGAAATACAAACCGAAAATATAATCGACACTCAGCGAATCATGTTCTGCTGTGAATTCCTGCAATGAATCTGTTTTCGGATCGAGACGATAAATTCCCGCACCGAAAGTTCCGAACCATATCGCGCCGGTTCCCGGTTCTTCTGCGATGCAAAGAATGGATCCTTCCTGCAACCGGTTTTTCGGCGAATAAGAGACGATCTTATTTGTTCGCGGAAAATAATGATTGAGCCCTTCTCCATAAGTTCCCACCCAGATCGTACTGTCGCTTGCCTGCAGCAATGAAAGAATACTGTTGTTCGTTGCAGTAGAAAGTTCAGGATGCTGCGTGTAAGTATTCGTCGCACGGTCGAGAGTAGTGAGTCCGCCTTCGCTCGTTCCGATCCACAACAATCCGCTGAAATCTTCCATCACACATTGAATTTTATTGCTCATGAGCGTGTTGTTCCCGACACCGGGCCGTTCTGATTTCCGGATATGGCCTATCTGCGAAGTGGAACGGAAATAAACATTCAACCCTTCGCCGCTTGTGCCGAGCCACATATTTCCGTCGCGATCTTCAAAAACACATTTGATGGTGGAAGATTTTACTGCAAAAAAATCATTTTCATTCGGTGTGTAATGCTGAAAAGTTCCATCGCTTTTATTGAACACGTCAACACCACTATCATAAGCTCCAAGCCAGATATTTCCATTGCCATCACCGGCCATCGAAAGAACGCGGAGCGTGGAGATGGTAAACGGCGTTCCATCAGGGATCAGTGCTTTTTCGTAAGAATGTGTTTCTGTATTGAAGATCTGTACGCCGCCGCCATTCGTGCCTATCCACATGTGTTTTTTATCATACATGAGCATGCTTCGCACCTGGCGGCATTGCTGTTTTCTTTTGTCATCAAGAAGAATGTGTCCCGAATAAAGTTTTCCGAGTGCATCATCAGAAAGATCATAATTGTAAAATCTATTCGAAGAAGCATCGAACATGGAAATATTTTTCCCGTAAGTACCGATCCAGAGATTTCCTTTTTCATCTTCGGCGAGGTCATAAATTTTATCGGAGCTGATGGTTCCTTCACCGGAAAAATTGGAAAAGTAGCGTGTGAATTTTTTTGTGGAAGGATCAAAAGCATTCAGTCCATTCTCGGTTCCGGCCCATATTTTTCCGTCTTTCGTTTCGTGAATTACGTGAACAATATCATTGCTCAGTGAATTCTGATTCTTCGGGTCATTCACATAATGCGTGAATTTTTCCGTGTAAGGATCGAATGCATCGAGCCCGCCGCCATTCGTGCCGATCCAGATGACCCCGTTCGAAGATTCGCAAATGGAATAGATGAAATTATTCGAAAGCGAATTTTTATTGTCGGGATCGCGTTTGTAAACAAGAAAATTATAACCGTCGTAACGGTTCAATCCTTCCTGCGTGCCGAACCACATGAACCCGCGAGAGTCCTGGAGAATGCAGTTCACTACCGATTGAGAAAGTCCGTTCTCGAGCGTAAGATGGGAAAATTTGTAATCCTGGGCGCCAAGAAAAATCCCGCACTGCATATAAATAAATGCCGTGATCAGTAAACGGAAAAATTTTTTCGGAAAAAATCGAATCATAAAGCGGAGATAAAGTTAGAAAGTTCCTGCTTCTATGGCCGGCCTTCCCTGCCACGAGGTACTCCCGACTCTTACGTACATTCGCGCTGTGAATTCGCCTGAAAAAAACAACTGGTACGAAAACTGGTTCGACAGCCACTGGTATCACCTGCTTTACAAGCACCGCGATGCGGAGGAAGCGGAGAAATTCATCGGTGAATTATGCAGGACAATTCAGCCGGCTCCACATGCAAAAATCCTTGATCTTGCCTGCGGAAAAGGAAGGCACGCATCAGTGCTCAACCGGCTTGGTTATGATGTAACCGGCGTAGATCTTTCCGGTGAAAATATTTCTGAAGCAAAAAAATTGGAAAATAAAGAATTGCATTTTTTTAAACACGATATGCGCGAAACTTTCCGCAAAGATTATTTTAATTGCGTGATGAATCTTTTCACAAGTTTCGGCTATTTTGAGAATGACAACGACAACCGGCGTGTTGTGGATGCGGTGTACAGATCACTCGCCGCAGAAGGAATTTTTGTTCTTGATTTTTTCAACGCGCTGAAAGTGAAAGCTGAACTCAAACAGAATTGTTCCGGCGTGCTTACGGAGAATGATGCCCACATCACCTGGAAAAAAAAGATAGAGGGAAACAGGGTGGTCAAGGAAATAGTGATCTCGGAGCATGGCAAAGTGCATTACTTTCATGAAATGGTAAAGTTATTTTCGCTGAATGATCTCCGGAAAATGATGGAGCCCCGCTTTTCCATTGACAGATTATTCGGAAATTATACGCTCGGCCCTTTCGACGAAGTTTCATCTGATCGTTTAATTATTGTTGCAGTAAAAAAATGAACACCACATTATTGACAAGCGGAATTATTGCTTTTCTATCCGTAACGCTGAGCGGATCGGTTTTGCTGGTGATGAAAGTCCCGCGCAACGCCATGCGATTGCTGCTCGCATTCAGCGGCGCATTTCTTTTCGCGATAAGTATGCTGCATTTGATCCCGGAATTGTACGCTTCGCAAATGAAAAGTATCGGTATGTGGATCCTCGCCGGTTTTCTCATCCAGTTGCTGCTCGAATATTTTTCCGAAGGCATCGAGCACGGACATGTGCATGCGGATGACGGGCACACGCACGAACATGCTCAGGCGCGCATACCATTCGGAATTATTATTGGTTTGTGTTTGCATGCTTTTCTCGAAGGAATGCCGCTCGGTGCAGAAACGCCGGGATCAAAAATATTCACACCATTTCTCACGGGAATTGTGCTGCACAATATTCCGATCGCCATTGCATTCATGGGATTACTGATGCATCTCGGGCACTCGAAAACCACTTCGTACTTTTTTCTCGGAATATTTTCGCTGATGACGCCTTTCGGAATGACCGTAAGTCATTTTATAGGCACACAACTGCAGGGAGAAATGACGCCGTATTTCACGATCATCACAGCTGTTGTCGTTGGAATTTTTCTTCACATTTCCACGACCATTCTTTTTGAGTCGACAGAAAATCATCGTTTCAATTTCCTGAAATTTCTCACCATTCTCATTGGAGTTGCAGTGGCGTGGCTGGTAATAAGATAAAATAATATGAGTGAAACTTCCGGCGAATTCAGAATGGTAGCAAAGACCATGCAGGGACTTGAAGAAATTCTCAGCAAAGAATTATTGCACATCGGTGCGCGGGAAATTCAAGCGCATAAACGCGCCGTGAGTTTTGTGGGCGATAAAGGAACGATGTACAAAGCGAATTACCTGCTGCGTACGGCGCTTCGCATTCTCCGGCCGGTTGCCGCTTTCACTGCGCTGAATGAAAAAGATTTTTACGACGGAATAAAAGCGATCGACTGGACGCAATGGCTTACTGCCGATGATACGCTTGCGGTGGACACAACACTCAACACGGAAATTTTCAATCATTCTTTTTTCATTTCGCAGAAAACAAAAGATGCGATCGTCGATCAGTTCCGCGATAAATTCGGGAAACGCCCTTCTGTCGATACAGAATTTCCAACGCTGAGAATAAATATTCATGTGTCGAAAGAAGAAGTGAATGTTTCGCTCGACAGTTCGGGGTATTCCCTGCACAAGCGCGGGTATCGCGGGGACACGGGACGCGCGCCCATGAATGAAGTTCTTGCTGCAGGCATCATTCAGCTCACCGGTTGGGATAAACGTTCGCGTCTCATCGATCCCATGTGCGGATCAGGAACTATTCCTATTGAAGCGGCGCTGTTTGCGAATAATATTCCGCCGGGATATTTCAGAAAACAATTCGGTTTTGAAAAATGGAATGACTTTGATAGCGTGTTGTGGGAAAAAATTACGGACAGTGCGATCGACAGGATATCGAGTGAAATCCAGGATATCATCGGGATAGAAATTTCAAGAACTACATTACGGAAGGCGCGTGAGAATATTCATCTCGCAAAAGTGGAGGATATTGTGAAAACATTCAATGCCGATTTTTTCGAATGGGATCCGCCGGAAGGAAGAGGTGTTCTTATTATGAATCCACCTTATGGAGAACGAATGGACAAAGACGATTCCGATGTTTTTTACAAACAGATCGGCGATACGTTCAAGAAAAAATATTCCGGTTACGAAGCATGGCTCATCACGTCAAATATGGAAGCGCTTAAAGTGATCGGACTCCGCCCGTCGAGAAAGATCGCGTTGTTCAATGGCCCGCTCGAATGTAAACTTATGAAATATGAAATGTATGCCGGAACGAAGAAGGTGCATAAGTTGAGAAAGGAAGAATAAAAAACGAAAAAATGAAAAAGTTTCAATGGTAAGGTTATGTTATAATACAACTGCAATTATTTTTCAATGGTAACCTGGAAAATAAAATTTTTATTTAGCGATAACTATTTTGCCACTCTTCATCTTTTTCTCTCCTGTAGTTATTTCATAAAAATAAACTCCCTGCGCAAGTTGCAATGAAATTGGTAACGATTGATTTCCCTCTGCAATTTCAATTTCAGAAAGCCGCTGGCCTAACAAATTATAAAATTCGATTTTACTTCCTAATGGAAAATTTCCTTTCAGAATAAATTCTCCGTTCGACGGATTCGGAGTGAGAGAAATTTCAGGATAGTCTGGAATAACTGGAACCGATGTACTACAATCGACACAGTGAATATCAAAGTCATCAAAATAAAAATAAACTGCCGTTGGATTGGGTGAATTGTAATATTGAGTGTTTGCAACGTCTATGTTTCCCAAAATGAAATACTTTTCTCCGCCATTTGCTACAAATGTGTCCGCAACCAACGACCATCCTAAAGTATCGGTAATAATATTTCCAGACTGATTTCCTGCATCATTTGTTAAAGTTGCCGGAAGTGTACCCGCACCAGTATAATCAACGGTGCTATCGGGAAGAAATGAAACACCAATAAGATCAAGTCCGCTTCCCCATAAATCTCCAACCGACACGTAAAAACTTACAGCGTATTTTTTACCTGCTATCATGCTATCGCTTAAAGGTGATTCCATAAGTTCAGACCCTTGGGAAACAGCCATACCTGCATAAGCTAAACCTGAATGAGGAGTTTGATTTCCCCAAGCGTTGTTATAGCCCCCCCCCCCCCAATGAGCTGGAGCTTGGTCAAGACAAATAGAATTTCCTTGATTTGCAACATAAAAAAAATCAGGGGTGCCATAATTGGTCGGATTAAACCATTTTTTTGTTTTTATTACATTGCTATCTGAAGGGCAGCGAAAAGTGTCCTCAAGGCTTGGATTGGGTACAAGATTAATCTGCCCCCCTGCTATCATCGGAAACATAGAGAACAAGGACAAAAAAAATACGTTTCTCATTTTGAAAAGCATGTTCTGGAAAAATGCCGAAACTTGTTTATTTATACGTCTTTCTCAAAGTTAAGTTATTTCACAATGATAAGCCGTTTACACTTTGTTGACTCCCCATTGACAACAAGTCGGATCATATAAACCCCCGATTCCAATTCCGCTGTTGAGATCATATATACTTCCTGCTGCGGCGCAAGTTGCTTGCTGAGGAGTAGATTACCTGTAAGGTCAAAAATCTCCACCTGTGCATTCTGTCCGTCATCTATTCCATACTCCAGATTAACGATTTCGTTGGTCGGGTTCGGATAGATTTTCAGATCATCGCTCAGAACAGGATTTTGCTGATCTGCATTTGCAGTCCGCTGTGTACTTAGTCCATAATAATCAACAGGCAGATCAAGCATTACTCTTGCACTGTACACGGCTGTTCCTCCTGCAACGGGATCTTGCAAAGCGATATTCAAAAGTGTAGCAGAATCTGCTGATGAAAATGAATAGATTCCATGCATCCATGTTGCAGAATAAATTCCATAAACAGTTTTCAAGTTATCTTCAATCGGGTTTGAACTCATCAAAAAATTACTTGCACTACTTACGAATTGATAATTCCCGGTATCAGCAGCAATTTCAATTTGCCGGAACGTACCGATGTTCGTCGGGTTATAGCTGTTGTAAAAATTCTGATAGATGGAATCGTCAGTTGTATTTAAATACAACCAAGACGGAGTTTGAGAAAGCTTCCTGTATGCGTAGCGATGCAACTGGTAATGCGTTTCCGAACTTGTATTTGTCTGTGCCGCTGATCTCAATGCCGCACCCACTTGCTGATCGCGCTGTACCTGTGCTAAAGGAGCAAAGAATGTATTGCAGGCATTGTAGGAAACTAATTGAGGAGTAACTCCACCTGCGCTAATTCCGGGAGATGTGGAAGTGTTGTATCTCCAAAAAATTCCCGGAGATACAGCACCTGCAACATCGTCACCAGTGGAAACTGTGCCCATCCAAGTATTTCCTGTCGCAGAAGGCACATGAAGTGGATCAACAATCTGATCACCAATATCACATGCAAAACTTGTCGATGCGCTTCCTGTAAAGAAAACTCCATTGTAGCAATGATCCAGAGTATTGCACGCGAGCGTACTCGCAGAAGAAATTTCCCATCCAAAAATTCCACTTCCCATTCTTCGGAAAATATTATCAGTGGCAATTGTTACCGGACTGTTTTCAATACTGATGCCACGCAAATTCTGGAGCATAGCTAAATTCGGATTCGCGCCACTCTTTTGAACAAGGTTTGTGTCGCAGCGAATAGTTGCACAACCTTCGAGTCGAATTCCGTAATGCACCGTGGTATAAGAAGCGTTTGGTTTGCTGAAGTTGATGGTGTTTGATTTTACAAAAACCATATCCTTGCCCACAAGATTCTGCAGCCATATTCCTGTTCTCACACGGTTAATGGAATTATTGTTTGTAATATTTAACTGCACATTGCCGGGTGAGACCAGCGCCACACGGATTCCGGTTCCGTTTTGTTGCGCAAGTAGATTGCTTTGCAAAATAAGATTCCGGTCTATGTTTACAAACGCATCCTGCGTTTCAAGAACGAGAATCGCAGTATTGAAACCGTAAGTCACCGATGCGTTGGAAATCGTGTTGCGCTCAATTGCGATTCCCCTCTGAGGATTCTGATGAACGGTTACGCCGTAAATTCTAATGTTGCTTATCGTATTGTTAAGCACACTTACATTAAGATCGTTGCCCGCGTCAACACCAATTCTCATATTGGAAAAAACACAACGCTGAATGTTCGTTGCCCCTCCAACAAGGATCGAGGGTTGATAGTACGTGGCTTTGCTTCCTGTTGCAACAACACCGGTTCCCGCATTGGGAACGTTCAATACCTCCAATGTAGTTGCAGTTAAATTAGAAAATTTACAGTTCTGAACGACGGTAGCGGAACTCCTGGAACGCACGCCAACAAGAATATTATTAAAATTATTCTGATAAGTAGAAGATGAGGCGTCGCCAATAATAATATTTGCGTTATCGTTAATTTCAATGCCGCACACAGTTTTGTCCTGGCCGAAGGGCAAAGCAGGAATAGCCGGAAGAAAAGTTCCCTGCATGGTGAATGTTGTATTGCGCACTACACCGGGATGATAACCTCCGAAAGATTGAACAATAATATCCTTGTAGTTATTTTTCAGCGAAGATTTCTCAATGAAATATTTTCCTCCGCCAATAGAAACAACTGCATTTCGCGCCTGTGCAAGAACAGAATTGTTCACCACGTTTAGCGTTGCCAGTGTTCCATTAATATAAATTCCATCCCACATATACCCGCACTTGATGTTGGTTTGGCTGTTATCAATTGTCAATGTTTGTCCCGGCAAAATATTTATTACGGCATTTGGCCCCATTTCAATTAGCGGGCAAAGTAAAAAAGAGAAGGGAACATCAATAGTAAAAACGCCATTTACAATGATCTCTCCCGAACTGGTAAGAGCAGATCCATTTAAATAAGATGCAAATACCGGATCGGCCAGAACGGAAGAAGCGGTACGGTTTGTAATGGAAATCAACGCGAAAGAAGATGCCGTATCGCAACAAGGAGGAATAATAATTGTGTCATGTCCCGTGCAATCAGTGAGCGAATCAAAAGCGGAAAGCACAAGCATTCCTCCTGCAGGATTTGTCCAGTCAATATTCGTTGTGCAGCCAGTACTCAAGACAGGCGTTCCTCCTGTTGCTGTCCACGTATAAACAATTCCATTCTGGCAGGGAGAATTGTAAGTGATAAAACCGCTTCCGCAATTGTTGGTTTGAAATCCGGAAATTGTAGCATCAGGCGGGCCGGGTTGAATTACTGTTGCAGAATAAGTAGTCGTGGTATTGTAACTGGTTGTAATTGTAAGCGAAACAATGTAGGTATGGTTATTGAGCGTGAAGGTGTGATACGGATCTGCAGATGAAGAGGTATTGTTCGGGCCAGATTGTGGGTCGCCAAAATTCCAGGAATAAGAAGTAATCGATTGTGCGCAGGTTGTATCAGCATAAAAATGAACGCGGCAATTCGCATCCCACGTAAAATGGGCTGAAGCGCTGTCTATTTTCACTTGTTGAGTTACACATTCAGTACCGCATGAATTTGTAACACATAGGGTGACGAAATAAATTCCTGGTGAAGAATAGGAATGAAAGAATGCCGGTTGATATCCTGCGTGACTAATGGTGGTGTTGTCACCAAAATCCCAGGTTGTGGAAGTGATACCCGCGCCAATCACATTATTATCACCAACTGTGTTGTTGAGAAATGTGAGGGTCACATTGGGGCAGGCAGGATTTGGTGTTATCGATAAAACCGGTTGCAACGTATCTTCAATCACTATAGTTGATGTAGTAACATCATTGGCAGAATCCGTAATTACGCAGCCGGCATTCGCGCCGTAAAGAATAACGGTATAAGTTCCGGGAGAGCTATAAGTTACCGGAGGAGGATTTGTGCCAATGAAAGAGGAAGGAGTGCCTCCGGGAAAATTCCAGATGTAGCATGGAAAGCACGTGATTGGTGCAGTTCCATTCGTGAATGTCACGGGTGCGTTGAGACATGCGGATGCGGAATTTGAAATTCCTAAAACACAGGAGGCAGGTTGCGCATTTCCGATTATCGGGAAAATAGCAGCAATTAACAGAAGGAAAAATTTATTTTTCATTTGAGTTTTTTTTAGAGTTGGAGAGCATTCAGAAATTAATTCATTGAGTTTTATATTATGAACGAGGTTTTTTTGCGTAGCGTAAATAAAAAGGTTACACCATTAGGTGGAGTAGAAATATTATTCGTTAAATCTTGCAGCGACCCGGTATTCATGAAATGCGCTCTTAATAAATTATTTAGAGAACCCGGCAATCGGTCAAGGGTCTTTTCCCTTTTGCCGAGTCTTCATTTTATTCAAATGGACAAAATCACCCGAACGGGGGACATTCTGATGATTTCACTCTTCGGCTAAGATATTAAAATTTTTATAGTAGCAAATATGCTACATCTGTTTATTAGAGAAACTGAATTTCATGTTTGTGAAGCCAGCAGACAAGAAATTTCTAAAAAATCTCGGTAAACAAATCCGCAAGTTTAGGGAAGAGCAGGGTATTTCACAGGATCAATTGGCTTTTGAATGCGAAATGCATCGTACAAACATCAACAGAATTGAGAAAGGAAAGATCAGTGTGGGTGTTGCGCGCTTGAATCAAATTGCCAAAACGCTTGGAGTTACATTTTCCAAACTCGTTGAATTCACAGAGAAAAAGGTGGAATAAATATTTCCTCTTCCAATTACAGCTTCCGTGTTTTCAATTTTTTTTTCAGCAACTTTTTTATCGCTTTCCTATTCGTATATTCGAATCGATTCATAATTCGTACCTAAATGAAAACAATAGCAGTTCTCACATCAGGCGGTGATGCGCCCGGAATGAATGCGTGCACGCGTGCGGTGGTGCGCACAGCGGTTGCGGAAGGTCTGAATGTTTTCGGGATCCGTTTTGGTTTCGAAGGAATGATAGACGGAGATTTTATTCAGATGAATACACGTTCGGTTGCGAACATCATTCAGCGCGGAGGAACCATTTTGAAAACGGCGAGAAGCAAAAGATTCATGACCGGGGAGGGAAGGCAACTTGCAAAAATTCAATTGGAGAAACACGGAATAGAAGGTGTGGTGGTCATTGGCGGCGATGGAACTTTTCGGGGCGCACTTGCATTATCTTCTATTTGTAAAATTCCATTTGTCGGTTGTCCGGGAACAATTGATAACGATCTTTTGGGAACGGATTACACGATTGGTTTCGACACGGCGATCAACACCGTCATTGAAGCAGTCGATAAAATTCGTGACACCGCTGAATCTCACAATCGTCTTTTCATTGTGGAAGTGATGGGCCGCGATGCGGGACTCATTGCCCTGTACAGTGGGATCGGCGCGGGTGCAGAAGGAATTCTTATTCCTGAAACGAAAAATGATACCGGACTTGTAATGGATCGTTTGCGGAAAAGCAGGCAGGATAAAAGTTCGAAGATCATCATTGTTGCGGAAGGAGATGAAGCGGGTGGCGCTTTCGAAATGGAAAAAGTGGTGAGAAAAGAATTCCCGCAGATGGATGTGCGCGTAACCATACTTGGGCACGTGCAGCGCGGGGGATCGCCCACGTGCATGGACCGCGTGAACGCGAGCCGAATGGGCTATGCATCGGTAGAAGCGCTGCTTCGCGGAAAAAATAATGTAATGACAGGGATCGTGAACCGGAAAATTGTTTTCACTCCATTCGCAGAAGCGGTGAAACACCTGCAGGAACCGGATGCCGACCTGATGAAGATGATAGGTATCCTCGCGAAATAACATTTGTTTTAAAATAATCGGAATGATGCGGCGACTACTCGGTATATGTTTCTCTGTCCTGCATTCCGGCTCGCTGTTTTGTCGCACCTCGTTCTGCAGAAAATTCCTATGAAAATTTCCGGCGCTACGATAAAGCGGAACGCAGCAGGATCTTTCGTCCTGAAGGATGACAATGAAGCGCAGTTGTTTTCTTCTGTGGAAGATCTTGATCCCGAAGAATGGAATTCGATTGTTGGCGGGAATAATTTTTTCATGTCGTACGGATTTCTTTCCACGTTTGAACGAACCGCTCCGGCCAGTCTTTCATTTTATTATGTGATGATCCGCGAAAATAAAAAGGCCATTGCTGTTTTTTATTTCCAGGTCATTCATCTTGATGTGGAAGAGATCGCTCATATCCTGCAGCCGCTCAACGGGGAAATAAAAGCGCCGCGTATAACCAAACATTGGGGAGAATGGCTGAGAAGAACGAAGGAAGAAAAAGGTTTCCGCATTCTTATCAATGGAAATAATTTCATCAGCGGAGAATATGGCGTGGCAATGAAAAGCGGCGCCGATGCAGAAAAAGTTTACTTCGCGCTGGCAGAAACGGTGAAGATCATCACGAAGAACGACCGTTACCCGGCGAAGATCTCTTCCATTCTTGTAAAGGATTATTTTTCGCGCGATGAAAAAATCATTTCAGATCATCTTGTAAGCAAACGCTATCACCGTTTCCTGGTAGAGCCGGAAATGATCGTCGATATAAACCGGGAATGGAATTCGTTCGGGGATTACATGAATGCGTTCTCGAAAAAATACAGGAAGCGTGCAAAAGATGTGATGAAAGATTCTTCAGCGATAGAAGTGGTGGAACTGAGTGCGACGGAAATCGAAAAAAATAAAACTGAATTCCATCGCTTGTATTTCAACCTGCATGAGCGTGCTAAATTCCGCCTTGCTGCGCTCACCGAAAATTATTTTCCACAGATGAAAAAAGATTTTCCATTGCAGTTCAGTTTTTATGGTTACCGGTTTAAAGGGAAATGGATCGCGTTCCGTTCTTCCTTTCACACGCCCGATCATATTGAAGCACATTTTATTGGTATCGATTATTCACTCAATCACGAACTTCATCTTTATCAACGGATCCTTTATGATTTTGTGAATGAATCCATCACTTCACATTCCCCCGAATTATTTTTAGGAAGAACAGCCTCGGAAATGAAAACCACCGTCGGCGCAAAAGCACATGATCTTGTCTGTTACATTCGCCACCGCAACGGACTTTCCAACCAGGTCATCCGTCCGTTCATCGATTATCTCCAACCCTCGGAATGGACGCCGAGAAATCCCTTCAAAGACTGATCGCATTCGACAGAAGATTTTTTTATTGCCCCTATTTTCATTATGATTTTTGAACGAATTACAGTATTTTAGTGTCCGCTCACAAGCCAGCAACACCAGTCTCCCCGTTGCTGGCACACCAAACAAAATAACCAATGTTGCGATCGCGATCAATCCTGCTTGTATTATCGGCATTCTTTTCTGTTGCACTTTTTTCGCAGCAGGGAATACACGGGCCCAAAACAGTAGCCGCGGCTAATACCGTGGTGAATGAATATACTGCCATTACAGCGCTCATTCCTGCTGGCAGCACTTCCATTACAGTTGCGAACAGCGCCCTCAATGCAAATGGACGTTTCGCATTGCCACTGCAACCCGGTGACCTCATTATGCTTTACCAGGTGCAGGGTACGATCATCAAAGACAATTCACAATTATCCGGAGGGGCAGATACGACGTGGGGAAAAATTGTGAATCCGGCAGTGGATTATTATGCCACCGGATTGTACGAATTGCGGCAGGTAGTTTCCGTTCCTAATGCAACCACTATTGTTATTGATTGCGGAACTTCCAATCAATATATTCCGAATGGAGGAACAGCAAGAAAGCCAATGGTGATCCGTGTTCCGAGATATACTACTCTTACTATTAATGCCGGCGGAACACTTACCGCAGATGACTGGAATGGAACAATAGGTGGTGTGCTCGCTGTGGAAGTGCAGGGAAATGTTACAATCAATGCAGGAGGATCAATAAATCTCGATGGAAAAGGTTTTCGCGGTGGAAATCTTGGAAGTGATAATGCTGCTGCAAATGGATCAAATACATGTTCTACTACTGATAGTACGCTTGGGGCGGCAAAGGGAGAAGGTGTTGCAGGTTACGGATCTGAATACACAGTTTTCGGTGGAAGATATGGTCGCGGTGCGCCGGCGAATGGAGGTGGTGGAGCATGTGCGCATAATGCGGGCGGAGGCGGAGGAGCCAATGCACCGAATTCTACAAGTGGAACTGCCTACTGGAGCGGAAATGGAATTCCTGATCTCAGCGGAGTAGGATGGACCACGGCATGGAATCTTGAACCACCAATTAATACAATGTCACTTCGCACTTCTGTAAATTCTGCCGGTGGTGGAAGAGGAGGATATTCTTTTTCAAGTTCAAACCAGGATGCAACGGTCACACCGCCAGGAAATATTGCATGGGGTGGCGATAGTAGAAATCACCAGGCAACAGGTTTAGGAGGAAGGCCACTTGATTATACCGGTGGAAGAATTTTTCTTGGAGGTGGAGGTGGAGCAGGAGATCAGAATGATGCTGGTGGTGGAAATGGAAGTGATGGCGGTGGATTGTGTTATCTTATGGTTTATGGAACTATCAGTGGAAGCGGAACGGCACAATCAAATGGACTTGCAGGAGGCAATTCATCAACCGGAAGTGGATTTGTTACAGGAATTGATGGAGCGGGTGGCGGTGGAGCAGGAGGAACAATAATTCTTAACGCGGTTGGCGGTGTAGCAAATACGCTTACCATAAATACCAATGGCGGAAATGGTGGAAACCAGATCATCAATTTTCCTGGCTCTACAGCACAGGCGGAAGGCCCTGGCGGCGGCGGCGGCGGCGGATACATTGCTGTTTCATCCGGTGCACCAACAAGAAATTCCAATGGAGGAAATAACGGAACTACAAATTCAGCTTCACTTACAGAATTCACACCGAATGGTGCAACTAAAGGTTGTCCAGGTACCAACAATGCATCTATAACTAATTTTAATATTTCAGTTTCAAACATTACTATTTGTACAGGAACTTCAACAACTCTTACAGCAACAATTACCGGTACTCCACCTGCAGGATATGTTATCGACTGGTATGCAAATTCTGTTGGAGGTGCGCCGCTTGGAACCGGATCTACTTATACCACTCCTGTTTTAGGATCAACAACAACGTATTGGGTTGGAACATGTCCGGGTTGGTTCAGAGTTCCGGTGACTGTAACTGTGGCTGCTGCTCCGAACGTAACTGTGAGCGCATCGAGTTCTACGATCTGTTCCGGCACTTCAACAACACTTACTGCAGCAGGTGCAACTACCTATACATGGATGCCGGGAAGTTTATCGGGTACAAGTGTAATTGTTACTCCCGGCTCAACTACAACTTATACAGTCACCGGAACTTTAGGAGCCGGCTGTACCAATACTGCAACAATAACTATAACAGTAAATCCAACACCAACAGTTACAGCAACTGCAGCAAGTCCTACTATTTGTTCCGGAAGTTCAACAACGCTCACAGGTTCTGGTGCATCAACGTACACCTGGAATCCGGGTGCACTTAGCGGAACAACAGTAACAGTAACACCGGCTTCAACTACTACTTACACCGTTACCGGAACGAGTGCTGCAGGATGTACATCAACAGCG
The DNA here is from genome assembly GCA_016194975.1 of Bacteroidota bacterium. Lineage (NCBI taxonomy): Bacteria > Pseudomonadati > Bacteroidota > Bacteroidota bacterium. Next base: position 69 of record JACQAM010000007.1, on the reverse strand, counting down.
CAGGTAACTGTAACAGTAAATCCATCTCCGACAGTAACTGCAACTGCAGCGAGTCCTACTATTTGTTCG